>NZ_JBHZPF010000004.1:0-143932 GCF_042787975.1 Peribacillus sp. YIM B13482 | reverse complement strand
CCATTAATTTAAAGAAGATGGCCAATTGGACATGGCGAGGTCCAAAAATGGCCTAACATAGTGGGCTCGTAGAGCCCCAATCTCCTAACTTCAGGCAAAAATTCAAAGGGAATCTCAAAAAGGGGTTCGGAATTTTTTAATTCCGAACCCCTTTTGTCTACAAACTGAGTGGTTTTTCACCGTACTATGGATTTAACCCTTTTCAATCACGTTTATCAATTCTCTTAAATAATCCGGCAGATCAGGTGGACGTCTGCTTGACACAAGGTTTCCATCTACGACGACGGGCTCATCTATCCAAGTTGCCCCTGCGTTTTCCATATCATCTTTAATGCCAGGTGTACTCGTTACAGTCTTCCCCTGTAAAATTTTCGCGGATATCAACACCCAACCAGCGTGACAAATTTGCCCAATGGTTTTTTTATTTTCTTCCATGCTTTGAAGGAGCGGTAACACTTCAGGAAACCGGCGAATTTTGTCGGGTGCCCAACCGCCCGGTACAAGAATGGCATCATATTCTTCTGCATTAATACTGCCATACTCATAATCAGAAATGGCTGGTACACCATATTTTCCAATGTATGTTTCATTCGCCTTTTCACCAGCGAGGTGAACAATCGCCCCTTCTTCTTTTAAACGTAAAATCGGATACCAGAGCTCTAAATCTTCAAAATCATGGTGCACAAGACAGATTATTTTCTTTCCTGCTAATCTCATGAAAATCTCTCCTTCTTTCGTACTTTCCGCTTTACCATTCTTCCCTATTACTTCCCTTTTTCTACTGCCTGTACACTTAACATACAATTACCGATGCATCAACATCCGGCCTATAAATCAACCTTTACCAAGTACAGCCCAGCTGCCTCCGCCATACGACCCGTTTGGATTCTTTCTTTTGACTCTATAATACTTGGTATATTTTCAGCATCTATTTCACCCAACCCAACTTCTATCAACGTCCCGACAATCTTTCTAACCATATTATAAAGAAATCCATCGCCTCGCACTGTAATTTGGATGAAGCCAGCATTTTCTTCTATATCAATGGAGTATATTTCACGCACCATGGACTTTTTCTTAGACTTTGCATTTGAAAAAGCAGTGAAATCATGTTCACCTATAAAATGTTGACATGCATTTTTCATTCTTGTGATATTCAGCTTTTCCTCTACATGCATACTGTACTTTCGCATGAAAGGATTTGTATATTGCTCGTTCCAGATCTTATACAAATAGGTTTTATCCTTAGCATTATAACGGGCATGAAAACGTTCAGGAACTAGCCTAACCTCGACAATACTGATATCCCGTGGTAAATATCTATTCAAATAATTCATGATTTCAACTTCAGTCAGATTTTCACCGATCTTAAAATTGGCTATTTGGGCAAGGGCATGTACACCGGCATCCGTTCTGCTGCATCCGATGATTTCAATTTTTTCCCCTACCATTTCCGTTAATACATTTTCAATTTTCCCTTGAATCGTATCATCACTATTACCGAGTCGTTGCCAGCCTCTATAACGCCCGCCATCATATTGAATGGTCAATTTATAATTGTTCATTGCTTCCTCCTTATATTATTCCTGTATAGTCATCTAAACAGAAAATTCTTGATAAATTACAAGCCCACATACAACCCCTGCTTTATGAGAAAAGATGGTTTTTTCTTAGAAACACATCAAATTGTTAAGTTTTTATTTTTGTAATGTATTTTTGTACATCCAAAAATTATTCCTTAGAAGTTTCACTGCCCCCTGCCGTTCGAGTTAAAGAGTTCTTACTTTTTTGGGAGAGGAGAGAAGGAAAAGATAGAAAAAGGATAGACATGAAAAAGATCCCCACGAAATTAGAGTTAGCATCGGGAACCTGTATGATTGGGTTACACTTTTAAAACTGATTTGACACACACTCCACATATGGAAAATGTATGTGTGATTCATGGGTTATTTCTTTTTATAAAGCTGCATCCCTTTATTCTCCTACTAAAGTGAGATGTCCCAAACGAAACCTGAAAATGGGAAGCTCTATGCCGTTCCATAGTAAATCCTAGCCAAAGTCAAATGTACTTCTGCATAGTCTACCAAAGAGGCTAACGTCATGCAACGAACGAGTCATTCAAAAGTTTTTGCGTCTTTATTCCTTAGAGATGACTACCTGAGTAAAGTAATGCTTAACAACTTTCAAATTATATGTCCAGCGCTACTGGATACTGTAATAGAAATGCCCTTTGGAAAATCCATACTGCTACAAGGAAAAGAAACTGATGTTAGCAGTAACATCTTAACATTTACAAATTCATTTTCTTCACAGTAAACCTAGCATAATTGAATGTTACTTAAGTGCTTTCTCTTCATGAAATTCTTGAATTCGAAATTTAAAAGCAAAAAAACCACCTCACATATTTTAGCGTGAAGTGGTTTTTAGGCATTCTATGGTGTTTACCTTGAACCCATCATACAGTCGTTGATTTAAAATAAAAAACGGCAAGAACATTGCTTAGCAATGCTTTCGCCGTTCGGATGACCTGTGAGGGATTCGAACCCACGACCCCTTCCCTGTCAAGGAAGTGCTCTCCCACTGAGCTAACAAGTCGTATGTAATAACTGATTAGTAAAATACTTAAGTACATAATTTATTATATGTTTTTTTGTTAAAAAGTCAACGCATTATATTAAAAAAGTTTTATTTTCATCTTATTTTTTATTACCTATCCGCAAAACAAGAACCGGCGTTCCCTTTTCACTTGCATAAGAAACGTATGTTCGCATATAATGATTGCAAGTAAGTCAGCAAAGGAGTGACAAGGAATGAAATATATACTTCGAAAACATATGGAAGAAAACGCTCCATTAGAGATAATTTATCTCTCCGAACAAGGAAAGATTACGCAGCGGAAAATCCAGGTGCTTGAAATTTATCCAGGCAATTTTCACGCATTCTGTTTTCTAAGGCAGACAAAACGGACATTTAAAATGGACAATATCCTTTCTGCCCGCCTCATTAAGGCCAGGTTTGATAGGTCGGGATGAAAATTGGTCGACAAGATTCAACCGATCAACTCTTCTTCTTCCTGAATGTCCTTTTCCTGTTCAGTTAACGATTCTTCTTCATCTCTCAGACGATGAGCTAACCTTGAGGCGGCACTCGCGGCAATACTTGCAACGATATCATCCAGGAAGGTATGCACGATTCCTTCTTGCTTCTTATCGAGTTCGTGAATGACGCCTATTTTATTTTTATCCAAATGGCCAAAGGTCGTTACAGCAATGCTTCCGTAACCGAGTACTGCACCAAAGGCAATCGTTTCATCCACTCCGAATAACCCTTCATCAGATTCAACAATCGATTGCAGGGGCTCTGATAGCTTTTTTTGCTCTGCCAGTCTATCCAGCTCCACACCGACTAAAATGGCATGTTGAATTTCCCTTTTTAACAGGACACGCTCGACGCTGTGGATGCATTCCTCCAGCTTAAGATCAGCTTTATACGGGAACTGCAATTCAAAAACGATTTTTGCAATTGCCTCCACACTTACACCACGCTCTATTAATGTTCGTTTAGCCGCCTTTGTTACTTCCCTGCTGTGTACTTGTACATCTGCCATTTTATTCGCCACCTCTTTTATTGTATTATTTTCCTATATGCTAGTATTATAGCACCTTATAATTTAAATTTTTAGAAAATATAATGAAAATATTCTATTCTAAATTCTTCTCACAGGAAAAAATCGCAAGGCTATGCTAAAATAGTCAAGTAAGTTGTTTTTCATTATTAATTATCATCGAGGTGCGGGAAAATGAGTTTACGCAAAGGCACAATTAAAGAGTACATGTTTAAAAGCGAAGCTTTAGCAGAAGAGTTGGAACTACTTGTTTACTTGCCTGCTAATTTTTCGCCACTGTATAAATATTCGCTTGTGATTGCTCAGGATGGCCGTGATTATTTTCAAATGGGCCGAATTGGTCGCGTAGCCGATGAACTATTAGGGAACGAAGAGATCGAGAATATCATCGTTGTCGGCATTCCCTATAAAGACCGCTTTGACCGCAGGAGCAAATATCATCCGGACGGGGAACAGTACATTGCATACATACGTTTTCTTGCCCATGAACTTGTCCCGTTTTTAGATGATGAATTTCCGACCTATCAAATGGGACATGGTCGAGCTTTGATAGGTGACTCTCTTGGTGGTACAGTTTCTTTATTGGCCGCACTAAAGTATCCCCATACATTCGGGAAATGCATCATGCAGTCGCCACTTGCCAATGAAGCAGTAATGGATGCTGTACGTAATTTTGAGGATCCGCATCTCCTCGAACTTTACCATGTGATCGGGACTGGGGAAACTGATGTTCCGACGACTGATGGCAACAGGGCAAACTTCATAGAACCCAACAGGGAATTGCATAAATTATTAAAGCAAAAAGGATTTCCATGCTTCTATGAAGAATTTGAAGGTAATCATACTTGGAAATATTGGCAGGCAGATTTAAAAAGAGCACTATTGGAAATGTTCTAACTTACTCGTAATCATCTCTTTTGAGATGGTTTCAAGAAAAACATGTCCAACTATAATACAACAATAAAAAAATATCAGGAGGTTTTATTTATGAAATATGGTGTTGCAATTTTCCCTTCAAAAAAACTTCAAGATTTAGCTAACTCCTATCGAAAAAGGTATGATACGAAATATGCTTTCATTCCACCGCATTTAACGCTTAAACCAACATTCGAAGCGACGGATATGGAAATTTCGACGATCGCGGAACAATTAAAAGGCATTGCTCAAAAGTGCAGTCCTTTTACGATGAACGTAACGAAAGCGAAGTCCTTCCAACCCGTAAGCAATACTATTTATTTCAAAGTGGAATTATCCGAAGGGCTTCAAGAGCTGCATGATGCACTTAATAATGAGGAATTCATGAAAAGTGAAAATGAACATGCATTCGTCCCGCATATTACCATCGCTCAAGATTTATCCGATAATGAGCATTCTGATGTTTTAGGCCAATTAAGCATGCTTGACGTTAGCCATGAAGAAGAGGTGAAACGAGTTCACTTGCTGTATCAGCTTGAAGATGGGGCATGGACCGTTTATGAAACATTTAGATTAGGAGCTGAATGATTTCGTGTTTGTAAAAATTGCAGAGAACAGCCAAGAGCTTGAAAATGCTTATATGATTCGAAAAAAAGTATTCGTCCAAGAACAAAAAGTCCCTCTTGAAGAAGAGATCGATGAATATGAAGAAGAGTCTGCACATTTCGTTTTATATGATGATCAGGATCAGCCAATAGGTGCCGGCCGCTTCAGGGTAATCGACAACATTGGTAAAGTCCAGCGCATTTGTGTACTATCATCGGGCCGAAAGAATGGTGCCGGTGCCATGATCATGAACGCTATTGAGGAATACGCAAGCGAACGGGAAGTACCTCAATTAAAGCTTGATGCCCAGGTGCACGCGATTCCTTTTTATTCAAAGTTAGGATATGAGATCGTTTCCGACGAATTCATGGATGCTGGCATTCCTCATAAAACGATGACGAAGACCATTTTATGATATAAAAACGCTGTCCTTTCAGTTTTCTGATTGGACAGCGTTTTTTTGTTCGTTCATGATCTTAAATTATCGTTTTATAAAAAAACCATTTCTGTTCAATGGCAATCTCCGCAAAAATACATAGACTATATATAGAAAGCAAGAAGGAGGGAAAATTTTATGGGCAACAATGAATTTAACCTGGAGGAGTCTCAAAAAAGATTAATGGAACTGCTGGTTTCGAGGACTATGAGAAAACATGGTTTCAAAAAGGAAAAAGTCGATCTAACTGAAAAAGAAAGAAATAACCTTAGAGAAACCATTCGCTATTTACAAGAGCAATCGCAAAAAATCATAAACCAAGACAAGAACATCACGGAAAAAGATGTTAATCCAATTACAAATTCTATTCACAACAAATTCACGGATTCCAAAGATAAATGATTCACCATTTCACCTAATCAAACCCTACTTGCTGGGGAGAAATAAGTAACAGAAAACATAGCAGCACTTACATTTCATTCCTGAAGCTCCAGCTTCTTTTATCATTCACCCCCCCACACTCTAATACTTTCCCTAAGTATTAAAAAATAGACGAATTAACTGATTTATTCGTCCAACCCGATTAATCATCAAAGCATATTTTAATAGGGAATAAAACCTAAGGAGGAAAAAACAACATGAACCAAAATGTATATCGTAGCAACTGTAACACTCATGAAGACTCTGAAAGATCATGGTCAGCCCTAGATTCAGCTTCACACCACCCCCTGACAGGATTCTGCAATAACGAAGACGACTCTATCGAACAAGAGGCAAGACAAGACAATTCTCAGGTTCAGCTTTCCGAAGAACTAATTTACATTAAAGATTCCTGTAATGTAAATATCACTTCAACAGATGTTAAAGCGGCTCTTTCTCTACAATCCGCTCTACAAGCAGCTATCGCGATCATCGTAAGCATTTCCGTTGCAGATAATGATAATGCTGATAGGATTACCCAAGAATTAATCCAATCTTCTAATGTTAAACAAATCACGCGCCAAAAAACAATTGTTGAAAACAGCCGTGATATCGACGTTGTAACAACTGATGCACAAATCGCTCTTAACATTCAACTTTTACTACAATTATTGTTAGCTCTAATCGTGGAAATTGACGTTCTCTAAGAGATCAACACAAAAAGGACACTTCACGTGTCCTCTTTTGTTTTTCTTTGCAAAACTAGACACTTTCGTTGAAATACCACCCTTTTCCCGTCATTTCAGCCGTAAATTCTTCACTAACCCCCATGCCCATTTGATTTTTATTAGCGCCTGCTCCATTCGTCCTTTCCCGATTATGATATTGAACTTGATCGAATCCTTCAAAGCTTCCCATTTCCTCTTCCAACACCTGATCAAAGCGGATCGGTTGAATGGGTTTCGTTCCTTTGACAATTCTTACTTTCTCTTCAGCTCCGACCGTCCGGTTGGCATATTGAATATATTCAAATTGTGTAACAGGTGCTATGTATCCCATAGGAATCCCACCTTTATTTAAATAGTTATGTTGTCATTTAATTACCCGTCTGGAATGAGATTTAAACACTATTTCCGCATTCTTTTTTCCTAATCTTCTGGTATGATGAGTATTGCCGATATTTTTAATAGATTAGAGGTATCCATTTATATGAATCAAGCAAAATCTGGCAATGAAATCGTACATTTACATACCGTTTCAGCTGGTGAGCTGCAGACACTTTTTGAAAAAGGAAAACGTGATCAGCTTTCTTGTATCATTTGTCATAAACCAGTGAAATTATTTATTGGGATCCATGAGACACCCTATTTTTATCATAGTGACCCATCGCAGGCTCACTGCGAAATGCCGAATTCAGAACCGATAAATGAGGACAGGCCATTAGAATATATGGAACAGAATGGATTTAGGATTCCTACATCACGAACCATTACAGAAACAAAAACCATTACGGAACCTTTCCTTAAAAGCCGGCCCATAACTGGCAATCCGAAGTATTCAGATAAACCTTCTGCCCTGGAACAACCAGAGGAACCATACTTTCAGGAATTATCCTCATCCGGGGTTGTTCTAGATGCAGAGCAACTCAAAGCGGTAATGACGATCGATGGACCAATCCTCGTCCTATCAGGAGCCGGCAGTGGGAAAACCCGGGTATTAACGGTACGTACTGCCTATATGCTCACAGTGAAGAAGATTGATCCAAAAAGTATCATGCTTGTAACATTCACGGCGAAATCTGCAAAGGAAATGCAGCAGCGTCTGCTCGGCTATCCCTATATGACGCCTTCCCTTGTTTCTCAAATAGTTAGCGGGACCTTTCATAGCATCTTTTATAAAATCCTGATTTTTCACGAACCATCCAAATGGCAGCGTGATTTCCTATTGAAGTGGGAATGGGAAAAAGAAAAGATATTGAAACAGGCTGGCAGGGAATTGGAACTTGATGATAAGGAATTTGCATATGATCAAGCCCTTCAACAAATTGGGCTTTGGAAAAATTCCTTGGCCTTTCCAGAAGATATTAAACCGACAGACGAGTGGGAGAAATCCTGTTTATTTTTATATAAGAAATATGAAGAATATAAACAGCAAACAGGGAAATATGATTTTGATGATATGCTTGTAGGCTGTTATGTATTTTTAAAAAACCACCCGGATTTTTTGAAGAAATATCAGCAAAGATTTAACTATTTTTTGGTTGATGAGTTTCAGGATATCAATAAAGTTCAATATGAATTGATAAAACTCCTCTCTGCTGAATCAAAAAATGTATGTGCGGTTGGGGATGATGATCAATCCATTTATTCTTTCCGCGGAAGCGATCCGAAGTATATTCTGAATTTCAATCATGATTTCCCTAGATCCCAAGTGGTAAAGCTGACCGAGAATTATCGCTCTTCTCATGAAATTGTCGCTACAGCGAACCGCTTGATCAAGCGCAACCAGAACCGGATGGAAAAAAAGATGACAGCACAGCATGATTCTGGTAATCCCCCTGTATTATTTTATCCTTATGATGAGGAATTGGAAGCAACGATGATCGTATCCGACATCCAAGAAAAAATATCCAAGGGAGCAAACCCTGGGGACTTTGCAGTTTTGTATAGGACACATACGATGTCCAGGGCCATTTTTGAACGGCTAGCCGCTTCAAACCTGCCATTTGTCATTGAAAAGGATGCAGATTCGTTTTATCAGCGCAGGGTCATTCGCGGCATGCTTGCCTTTATGCGCCTGAGTTTGTTTCCCCATGATAGCAAGGCAGCATCTGATGTCCTTTCCTCCTTATTTTTAAAGCAAAGTATATTACAGGAGTTAAAAGCAATGACAATACTGCAGGATTGTGATTTTATCGATGCATTTGCTTTTGTTAAGACAGGACATGCTTTTCAAGAACGAAAATTAAAAACGATCCCAGGACAAATCCGCTCTTTAAAAAATATGGCTCCACTTGTAGCTTTAGAAATCATCGAGAAAGATTTGGGATACCAGGAATATGTAAAAAAGCGCGGAAATGAAGCAAACCTGGAAAAAGGTTCCGATGACATCCGCGACCTAAAGGTGGCAGCAAATCGTTTTCCCACCGTCGCCGCTTTCCTTGATCATGTCGATCATATGACTGCGATGGTTCAAGAGATAAAACAGCTATCGAAACATTTTAAGGATGCCATACAGCTAACTACCATACACCGTTCAAAAGGGCTTGAATATCAAACCGTTTATGTTCTTGCTGCTGTCGATGGCAGCATTCCTCATGATTTCGCACTTGAATCATACCGAAAAGGGGAGCTGGCCCCTCTTGAAGAAGAAAGACGTTTGCTCTATGTAGCAGCAACCCGGGCTAAAAAGGATCTTTACCTTTCCATCCTGCAAACTAGACGGGGACGGACCGCTTATCCATCACGTTTCTTGAAGCTTTGACCAAAAGTGAATAATATCTCTCTTTGAAAATCGAAATGAGAAAGGCCTGCACTTTAGCAGGCCTCAGACTGTAGACAAACCCGATGAAAATTGAGTTTGTCTATTTTTATGGCTTGTACAATTTGGACGTTGATTTCCACTCCAGGCACTCGCTTTCCGCGGGCGGTCCGGGAGCCTCCTCGGCGCCTTTGCGTCTGTGGGGTCTCCCTTGGACGCGCTTTTCCCGCAGGAGTCTCGTACCTTCCGTTCCAATCAACTTTGTCTTGCCTTTTAGATGGAACACTTTTGCCTGGAGTCATTTTTGTTTTAAAATAGGAGTATTATAACTTGAGGTGATGAGGATGCTTTCTAAACATGATTCTATTCAGCGAGATCAACTGGTGCCAGCGAACCATTTGGTTCGTAAAATTGAGAGGCGGCCATTGACTTCACTTTCATTTATGACTTGGTGAAAGATATGTATTCAGAGATAGGGCGCCCAAGTATTGATCCAGTTATTTTAGTTAAATTGACATTGATTCAATATACCTTTGGTATTCGTTCGATGCGTAAAACAATTGAAGAAGTTAAAACGAATATGGCTTACCGTTGGTTTTTAGGTTACGGTTTCCATGATAAAGTGCCTCACTTCTCAACGTTCGGGAAAAATTACGAGCGACGCTTTAAAGATACTGACCTGTTTGAACAGATTTTCTATCGCATCTTAATGACAGCTTCCGAAAGAAAGTTAATAAGTGCTGAGCATGTATTCGTTGATTCCACTCATGGGAAAGTCAGTGCAAATAAGCGAAAGTTCGCAAAGAAAGTCGTTCGCAAGGAAACACGAGCGTATCAAGAACGCCTTCAAGAAGAAATAAATCAAGATTGTGAAAACCATGGAAAGAAACCTTTTCCACCAGATAAATTTTATAAGGAAGAAACCAAAGAGATGAAAGAAAGTACAACAGATCCTGAGAGTGGTTACTATGTGAAAGATGAACGGACAAAACAGTTTGCCTATTCATTTCACACGGCTGCAGACCGCAATGGTTTTGTGCTAGGGTCGATTGTAACACCTGGAAATACGCATGATAGCCATATGTTAGAGCCACTGGTTGAACAAGTGATTGAGAAAGTTGGAAAGCCTGAAGCCGTTGCCGCAGATGCAGCTTATAAAACACCAGCCATTACAAGCTACCTCTTTGACAAAGAAATCACACCGGCTTTACCCTATACACGGCCACGAACAAAAGAAGGATTCTTCCGCAAACATGAGTATGTTTACGATGAACATTTTGACTGTTACCTTTGCCCATCGGGCGAGATTTTAAAGTACTCAACAACAAATAAAGAGGGACATCGTGAGTACAAATCTCCCAAACACATTTGTAAGACATGTTCATTTTTATCACAGTGTACACAAAGCAAAGACCATCAAAAAGTGGTGACGCGCCATATCTGGCAAGAAAATATGGAAGAAGCAGATCACCTGCGTCATCATCAAGATGTAAAACCTATCTATGCGAAACGCAAGGAAACGATTGAGCGTGTATTCCCAGATGCAAAAGAAAAGCATGGTATGCGTTGGACTACTTTAAGGGGACTTAAAAAATTGTCGATGCTTACTTTCGCTGCCATGAATGTAAAGAAAGATGGCCAATTGGCATGGCAAGGTCCAAAAATGGCCTAACATAGTGGGCTCGTATTCCCAATTCCTTAATATTGAGCAAAATTCAAAGGGAATTTCAAAAGGGGTTCGGAATGTTAATTCCTAACCCCTTTTGTCGACAAACTGAGGCCTGCACTTTAGCAGGCCTTTTTTTCACTTTTTATTTATCATATTGGAAATGGTCCCGAAATCCAGTTTATTCCCTTCAGATACAATGGAATGGACGATCTTATCTTCCGTTTCCTTATTGACCGGCTTATTTGCTATTTTTGAAACGCGCTTGATGACGCTTCTAACTGTTGTTTCATCTTTGAAATTGGCTCCCTGTAGAGAGTTTGCCAACTCTAATACATCCTTCATATTTACGCCCGTTTTACCTTCTATGTTTTTAAAAAAGTTATTATCCATACCTAAGCCCCTCCCTTTTCTGTACCTATCCTATGTATTAACAGAAAAATGGTGCTAGGCCCTCACAAATAAAAATAAATGGAATAGGCTTCTTCTGCCTATTCCATTTACGTTAGCAGCAGAAAGAAGCCCCTACAATGATTAATAGGATAAACAAGACGACGATTATCGCGAAAGTAGAACCGCCGCAACCATAGCCTCCGCCATAACCGCCTCCGTAGCCATAACAGCTGTTGCCACAACCGTAGCCACCGAAACCAAACATACTATATCACCTCGCTCTCGCTAAAGCTTACTGATAACATATGTAGGTCTGGACAAATATGTATAGGCCATGTCCTAGTCCAGGCTGCCTATTTCCGTTATTTTAACCTTTTGGTCTGAAAACTAACGCCCCGATAAATCCAAAGATGATAGCTGCAGAGATACCGGAACTCGTAATTTCAAACATACCTGTCAGTACGCCAACGAGACCGTGTTTTTCCGATTCCATCATTGCCCCGTTCACGAGCGAATTCCCAAAAGAAACGATTGGTATGGTTGCTCCAGCACCGGCAAAGTCAACAAGCGGTTCGTATAATTCAAACCCGCCAAGAACAGCTCCTATTACAACGAACAGGCTTAACGTATGTGCTGGTGTCAGCTTGCCAACATCGAAAAGAAGCTGGCCGACTACACATATCAAGCCACCGATGACAAAGGCCCAAAAAAACATTGCTAACATCCAAATCTCTCCTTTTTCATGATTTCATCCATATTCAATGGCTACCGCATGGGCAATGCACGGAATGGAATCTTTTTGCTGGACAGATAGCGGTGACAATAATGCTCCTGTTGCAACAAGCAGGATTCTTTTATATTTACCAGAAATCATTTCATTTAGTATATGGCCATATAAAACCACAGCCGAACATCCCGCACCACTCCCGCCTGCCAAAGCAGGCTGATCCTTTTTAAAAATCATCAATCCGCAATCTTTGAATTTTTCCTGATTGATATCGCAGCCCTTTTGTTTTAATAAGTCAATGGCTGTCCCTCTGCCTATTTTCCCCAAATCACCAGTAATGATGTAATCATAATCATCCGGGGTCAAACCAGTATCTTTGAAATGGGCAAGAATCGTATCGACGGCGGCTGGGGCCATCGCTCCCCCCATATTGAAGGGATCCTTCAATCCCATGTCAATGACCTTTCCGATGGTGGCCGAGACGATATGGGGAAATTCCCCTTGCTTGCTTCCATTAGGAGCTACCAGTGCCACCCCTGCTCCTGTTATCGTCCATTGAGCTGTCGGAGGTTTTTGCCCTCCATATTCAGTTGGATAGCGAAATTGCTTTTCAACAGCTGCATTATGGCTCGAGGCGCCTGTCAACACATAGTTAGCCCCGCCATAATTGGTGATGAAGGCAGCTAGAGCGAGACCTTCCATTGAAGTGGAACAGGCTCCAAACAAGCCGAAGTATGGAATGCCGTTGGTTCTGGCTGCAAAACTTGTGGGTGTAACCTGATTGATTAAATCACCCGCCAAGAAAAATTGTACCTGCTCCTTGTCAATCTTACCTTTCTCCAGTGCAAGCTCAACCGCTTTCTCCATCAAATGGCGATGAGCCTTCTCATAAGAATCCTGTTCCATCCACAAATCATCGTATAGGATATCAAAATCACCAGCGATTTCTCCATTTGCCTCAAATGGCCCACCTGTTACCCCTGTTTCCAAGATGACCGGTTTATTGGCGAACATCCATGTTTGTTTTCCCTTTAACACCGCTTAGCCCCCTATCATTTGATAAATCGTTTTTATCAACGCCACGACAAAGGCTGAAAATACTCCAAATAAAATAACCGATCCAGCCAATTTAAACATATTGGCTCCAACACCAAGGACAAATCCTTCAGTCCGATGTTCGATAGCTGCCGAAATGACTGCGTTACCGAACCCTGTAACAGGGACAGCACTTCCTGCCCCACCGAACTGGCCAATGCGGTCGTAAAACCCGAAGCCGGTCATTAGAAGAGCAAGAAATACCATGGTAGCAGTTGTTGGACTACCTGCTGTCTGTTCCGTAAAGTTAAAAAAGTAAATATAGAAGTAAGAAATGGCTTGTCCCACTATGCAGAAAATGCCACCTACTAAAAAGGCTTTCAAACAATTCTTCACTATTGGCCTTTTAATTTCATGCTTCCCTTGGAGCTCTTTATATGCATCCTGCTGTGGGGTAGTTTTCTCCTTGCCGCTCATAGTACTGAACCTCCCTTTCTAAATTAATTCTTTTTGAAGTCCTTCAATCTCCTTGAACTTCCTTTTCGCCTTTTTCTCGGGAACATCTTTTTCCTTGAGTAACTCGTTCAATCTTACAGATTCCAAAAAGATTTTATAATCGCTCGAAACGATAAAATCATACTTGGGAAACTGCTTTTCAAGATTTCCAGTCACAGTTTTTTCAATTTTCTTCATATGAAAACGTTTTAAGTGCTTAACCTTATATGCGACGATAATCTTTTTGCCATTTTTCACGACGATCACATCATAGATGGCGTCTTCGTTAGCAACGGTTTCCTTGACCTTTGAGATTAGTCCCTTTTCACCCTTTTCATCCATCCCATTAATGATATCCATCGGTTTAGGATTCGTACGTTTAAGCAATGCTAAATTCTCTGTTTTTCCGTCACCCTGACTGCTACAGGCAGTGAGCAAACACAAAACAAACATAACAAACAGCCATTTGCCCTTAAAATATCTTCCTTGTCTGAACATAGAATCACATCCTAATTTATCGTTCTATTATTATTTTCTTGTTTAACTGGTTTTTATGAATGGTAGGATTAGGAAATAAAAAAACCTTTCCAAAATGGAAAGGTTTTTTCACTCAATAGCCTTTATTTTTATTGTTATTATTACAGCCACAGTCTTTCTTGATTTTGACCGGTTGATCTTTTTTAATCGGTTTTGCATAAGCCCATGGATTCTGTTTCTGATTCAATTTATGACTCCTCCTTTAAGATCTATACCATACTATATGAACGAAGAGACAAGTTGTTTCCAATCAAATGTCCATAATTTTGCTGATTATGACCTCAATAATTGCGCCTACTGCTGCTACGGCAAGGATTAATATCAGTACGTCGCCAATAAACCCATGTTGGATATAAAGGAAAACCAGAAAAAGACTTACCCAGACACCAACACACCAAAAACAGCTTAGCAATTGACCAATCCAGCCAAGCAGGCCCTTCTCCTTGGGCATTAAAAATATTTCCACATCCCCTTCTTCATTTTTTTCCTCTATTTCTGTAAAAAAGGGGCGGCGCAGCGGCTCCAGGATTTTATCGAAAACGATCAAGCGTGTCAGCCTGAAGGAAGCCAAGCCTAATATTATAAATAAGGTAAATTCATTTTGTGGGGGAAACATTTAATATTGCTCCTTCACTTAGGTTCTTCAATTATTTTGGCATCAATGATTTCCGGCAGGCCCACGAAACGAATATGGTTCCCTCTTTTAATCTTCACTGATTCCCCCTTCATTCCCAATACATGAAACTGAATCGTTTTTCCGTTAACAATAGCCTCACATAATGGCTTTGGAAAACCTTGATGATTGGATAGGCGGGAAATGATGTCCCCAGAAGATTCCCTTTTCTCCACTTTCTTTCTTTTTTTCTTAACTGGCTTTTCGGTTTCCTTTTCTGATTGTTCAGGATTTTCCATGTGTTCAACCGGAGTTTGTTCTGGGACATATTGTTCGGTAATTTTCCTTATACCCGTAATCTCTGTTTCAATTTCCTTCATGACATCATAAACACCAAATTCGCGTTTGATCTTTTCGATTTTTTCTTCCTTATGCCCGTCTTCCTGAAGTACCGGCTCAACGTTTTCTTGCGGTGTTTCTTTTTTCGTTCGAAAATCACTTTGCATATTCCCTCGCAGATCGGAGATTTTTGCCTGATCTACATATAACAATGGTTTGGATTCCTTATCGCCATTATTCTCTGACATGAAAATCCTCCTTAATATTTCAGAATATCCACAGACTGCAGCTGTTTCATATGGTATTGAACAACCTTTTTCCCGAATTTATGCCTTATGAACAGACTGGATTCTTTCTTATGTTCCAATTTTCCAAACAGTGTGCGGTCATTGATGATGAATTTACAAACAGGCTTAGGTGCAAAGGCAGGGAGTCGGGACAATAGCTCCACCAATTCCTCGGCAGTATATGAAGTGCTGAATTTTTTTTCATCCAAATTCAAATTCGTATGTCTCTTCAGCATATTGTGTATGTTTTGTTTTCCAACAGCACAAGGCAGGTCAACTTTCTTCACGTCCATGATGCCCCTCCTTCTTTTTCACGAATAGGGTTGAAAGCAGGTTTATACTGATTCTCACAAACAGTTTAATATCTACTCTATGTATCATTTATATGAAATTCACCCTTTTTTATGCTGGAGATGTTAAATAATGACGGTAACCAATTTTGGATATGTTGGGTATTAATGGAGAAAAATAAAGATAATGATATGTTAAAGGAGTAAATGAGGATGAAAAAAAATGGGAAGATTTCAACCGTACAACTATCTTTAATCATGATGACGGCTGTCGGCTTGAAAAATCATGTAACGATCCTCCCGCACTTACTGCCAAGTGCAAAACGGGATGGATGGATTTCCGTTTTACTTGCTTTTGGATTGATAATGATTTGGTGTTTACTTTTATTTTACATCCATAAATCCACCGGTCAGACCAACATATTTGTATGGGTGGAAACGAATATTGGTAAAGCGCCAGGCAGAATGTTATCCATTGTCATAAGTATTTGTTTCGCTTCATTAGCTGCAGTTTCGTTGAAAGAGATGGTTGTATGGACAAAAGTATCCTACTTGCCCGTAACTCCACCGATTTTTGAAATAATCCTTTTTACGGAATTTTGCTTTTTCCTTGCCTCAACAAACATCCAAACGATTGCTATTACCAATACTATTCGTATTATTTGCCGTAATCCTGTTTGGTTTTTTTGTGGCAATCGCAAATATTCAATTTAAAAATTATTCACTTTTGCAACCGATTCTTGAACATGGCTGGTCTCCTGTTTTCTCTGGGATGATCTATCCTTTGTCAGGGCTTATTGAGTTGATTGTCATACTTTTCATTCAACAAAAAGGTCATGGGAAAATAAAATATAAGGTATTTGCATTGAATACCATTATCCTTACTTGGCTTATCCTTGGCCCCCTTATTGGCTCCATTACCGAATTCGGTCTGCTTGAAGCTTCAAGACAAAAGTACCCTGCATTTGAGCAATGGGGATTGGTCACCTTGGGAAGGTTCATTGAACACCTTGACTTCTTATCCATTTATCAATGGTTAACCGGGGCATTCATACGAGTCTCCTTTTTACTGTTTTTATCGCTTGAAGTCCTATCGATAAAAAAACCGCTGAACAAAACGATATTGCTCATTGCCTATTCAGTGATGCTTATCGTTTCCAATTCATTCAGTTTCAGTGATGTCATATTATATTACATTATAAAAACAATTGTCTTGCCGGTTACATTCTGGTTCTTTTTAGCGTTTTCCATCCTTTTAAGTATTTTTGTTTTAATCGTAAAAAAAGGAGGTCCTCATCCGATGTTCAAAAAAACGAAAAAGCAACCGTCCAAACAGAATAGTAAAATTGAAAAATCAGAACATCTCATAATAAAAAGCGAAAACGATATAAAAGAAATTTTTCATAATTCAGAAG
The DNA here is from genome assembly GCF_042787975.1 of Peribacillus sp. YIM B13482. Lineage (NCBI taxonomy): Bacteria > Bacillati > Bacillota > Bacilli > Caryophanales > Bacillaceae > Peribacillus > Peribacillus sp. YIM B13482. Next base: position 126,653 of record NZ_JBHZPF010000004.1, on the reverse strand, counting down.
ATGTATTCTTCCAAAGCAGTTTATATCGTGATGAGTCTCCGATAAAAATCACATTAATTGGATGTGACGGTCTTATCGATACTGAATTGTTAAATAATCTTGTATTTGAAGGGCTATCTTTATTTTTCGAAAAGCATCCAAGAGGAGCTTTAAAAATTGATGACATAAAGGACTCCCTTCATCTTCCTCACCTTGCCGATGTAAACACAAAGGAAGAGTTGTTCGCAGATATCTATTCTGGGAAATTATTGATTTACTTTGAAGGATACAACTATCTGGTGTCTACAAATATTGCTAATCGACCGCAGCGTACTCCCGAGGAAACAACTACAGAAGTAACGATAAAAGGGCCGAGAGATAATTCATAGAAGATTTATCCATAAATGTCGCTTTAATACGAAAGCGAATGCGAACAAACTCCTTGAGTGTGAAATATTTCGAAGTGGGAAGGCGAACATTGACTAAAGTCGCCCTTTTATATATGGATGATATCTCTGATCCTGAAATGGTTCAAACTATCACTAAAAGTATTGAAGCAATTGATATAGATGGGATATATGGAGGAAATCAATTTATGGGGTTAATTGAAGGACAGCCCTCTCTTCTCTTTCTTGTTGTCATTTATGATAAAAAAATAAAATTACACCATTTGTGGTTAAAAACGGAAAAGTGCGTTTTGACATTAAGATGAAAGTTAAAGCTAGTGTTGAAATGTTGATAAAAGGGGCAACACGTGATCAATATGAAAAAGAAATAAAACGTGCAATCAAAAAGGAAATAAAGACAACCTATCAATATACACAAAAAAGGGATATTGACCTTTTCCGGCTTTCTGAAAAACTCTATCGGAAGGATATTAAAGCTTGGAAGAAGGTTGAAACCAACGGGAGAATTCCATTGGAGGAAGACACACTCAGGTCAATCCAAATTGATGTGCAAATTCAAGATACTGGAAAGCACAGATTAACACCGATCTTTGAAGGGCAGAGAGACAAAGGATGGGAAAACCAATAAAAAAAGGGGGACATAGAAGCCCCCTTTTTATTGTCATCCGATTATATGATAACCCGAATCCACATGGATATTTTCCCCGGTAACTCCGCGGGACATGTCACTTAATAAAAATACCGCAGTATCCCCTACTTCTTCCGGAGTCGTTGTACGACGGAGCGGTGCTTCTTCTTCAATCTTCTTCAAGATTGTATTGAAGTCCCGGATACCTTTAGCGGATAACGTACGGATTGGACCGGCTGAGATTGCATTCACTCGAATGTTATCTTTACCAAGATCATTTGATAGGTAACGGACATTGGCTTCAAGTGACGCCTTAGCCACTCCCATTACATTATAATTTGGCATGACACGTTCACCGCCAAGATACGTCATCGTGACAATGCTGCCACCTTCCGGCATGATTTCTTTCGCAGCTTTAGCTACAGCGGTTAAAGAGAAAGAACTGATATTATGGGCAAGCAAGAACCCTTCACGGCTCGTGTTGAGGAACTCTCCGTCAAGTTCCTCCTTGTTGGCAAATGCGATACTGTGTGCCACGCCATGAATGATACCTGTTTCTTCCTTAATCGTCGCAAAACATTTTTCAATGCTTTCATCCTTCGTTACATCACATTGTATAATGGCGGAAGGCTTCCCTTCCAATGTAGAAGATAGTTCCCTAACGCTTTTTTCTGTACGATCTTTTCCGTAGGTGAATATCAGCTTTGCACCTGCCTTATGTAAGGAACGGGCAACTCCCCATGCAATACTTCTTTTATTCGCTACACCCATTATGACAAACGTTTTTCCCTCTAATGAAAAAGTCATCGTATGTGACCTCCTAATTTTAATACAAGTTATTAGTACCTGCTACTAATGACAGTATACCAAATTTCCTCTGATAAAAACACCGTTTTCTGAAGTCCCTTTGGAATATCGCTTCCCCAAAAGGCCTGCTTTAACTTATAGTAAATAACCCATGAATAATGTAGCTAATCCAAAATAAATCAGAACACTGATAATGTCATTGATAGTTGTAATGAATGGTCCTGAGGCTACCGCAGGGTCAATCTTCATTTTATGCATGAGGAGCGGTACAAGCGAGCCCGCGAGTGTGGCAACTATTAAAGTAATGAAAATCGATATTCCAACCAATAAACCCAGCATCAGATCACCTTGCCAAATATATACAATAAAAATGATGGCTGTTCCACATGTCAGGCCAGTGATGAGGCCAGTCCCCGCCTCCCGTATGACGAGCTTCCACTTGCTTGCCTGCTCCAATTCCCCTGTTGCAATTCCCCGTACCGCCACGGCCAATGCTTGTGTTCCTGTATTGCCAGCCATGCCGCCAATCAATGGAATAAATACAGCCAGGATCGCTTTTTGGCTAAGTGTCTCCTCGAAACGACCAATAAGGCTAGCGGTCAATAAGCCTAAGAACAAGAGAATGATCAACCATGGCAACCGTTTTTTTGCAGCAGAAAAGGGACTCTTATCAACATGATCGAGATCTGGTACACCCGCTAATTTAGAATAATCATCGGATGCCTCTTCATCCATGACATCAATGATATCATCAACTGTAATGATCCCTAACAAATGGTTTTGAAAATCGACGACTGGCACGGCAAGGAAATTATAGTCCCTTATTTTACGCGCAACCTCTTCCTGGTCTTCAGATACAGGTACGGATACTACCCGGTCATCCATTAGATCACCAATTAAAGCATCTTCATCAGCTATGATCAATGTCCTGAGCGATAAGACACCAAGAAGTTTCTTATCCTGATCGGTAACGAACACATAATATATCGTCTCCGCTTGCGGAGCTTCCCTTTTTAAGATCTTCATGGCTGATCGAGCCGTTTCGTTTGCTTCAATGGCGATGAACTCTGTCGTCATGATACTTCCCGCTGTATACTCTTCATAGTTTAGAAGCTCTTGGATTTCACTTGCCGCTTCATCATCCATGATGGTCAAATAGCTGACGGCCTGCTCATCATTGATTTCATTTAGGACGTCAGCCGCGTCATCTGCATACATATGGGAAAGCATATCAGCCACGTAAGAAGGATTCATTTCAGCCAGCAGGCTTTCGAAATCCTCTTTATCTATTTCTATATTTTCAAAAAGGCCAGCCATTTCTTCCGGTGACAAATATCTATATACGACGGATCTGAATTCATCTGACAAGCTTGTATAAAATTGGGCCTGATCATATGGATGCATTTCAAGGAACTCCGTACGGAACTGATCCAGATTTTCCGTTTTAAGCGCTTCAAGCAAAAGCCCGTTATTCATTTGAACACGTTCCCTTTCCTTCATCTCCTCCATAACCTGCACCTCCTAAAACATATTTTTTCATTTCCTCGTTTATATTTTATTTTTTTAAATAATACTATACTAATACCATAAACATATACAAAACAAACAAAGGGTGTGTCAAATGAACATCGATATCATAGGGGACATTCATGGATGTTTCGCCGAATTCAAGCAACTGACGGAAAAAATGGGCTATACATGGGATACTGGGATTCCTGTCCATCCCTCCGGAAGGGTTCTCGGCTTTGTAGGGGATTTAACCGATCGCGGCCCTAATTCCCTTCAAGTAATCGAGGTTGTCCATGAATTAGTCATTAACCAAAATATTGCAAGGTATGCCCCAGGAAACCATTGCAATAAATTGTATCGTTATTTTTCAGGCAATAAAGTTCAAATATCACATGGTTTAGAGACTACAGTAGCTGAATATGAATCCCTAAACATTCGGGAGCAGAAGAAAATCCGAAAAAAATTCATGGATCTGTATGAACGTTCCCCACTATATCAACTTATTGATGATGGACGACTGATCATTGCCCATGCGGGAATTCGCAGTGATTATATTGGCCAATATAGCAGTAAGGTAAAAACCTTTGTCCTCTACGGTGATATCAATGGCTCCAAACATCCAGATGGGTCTCCGGTCAGGAAGGACTGGGCTCAATCCTACAAAGGGAAAAAATGGATCGTGTATGGCCATACACCAGTCCCTGAAGCAAGACGAGTCAATCATACTTACAATATTGATACAGGCTGCGTCTTCGGTGGAAAACTAACAGCTGTCCGTTATCCTGAAATGGATCTTCAAGAGGTGCCTTCAACCATGCCATATATAGCGGAAAAATTCAGGACATCTTTTGATTAACCAAAAAAACTCGCCATCTTGGTGAGTTTTTTTGCGTCTATGGATTTTTGCTTAATCTTGTTTTCGGCTTGATGCGGGCCGGTTATAAAATCAGGAATCCCAGCCTATACTTCCCTCGAGCAATCGGGTCATATCTTCAGGTAGCTCTTCTTGAAACAACATCATCTTCTTTGTGAAAGGATGTAAAAATTTCAATTCAAAACAATGAAGGGCCTGGCGAGAGATATCCCTCCTGCTCCCTCCATATAAATCATCACCAGCCAATGGATGACCAATATGGGCCATATGGACCCTTATTTGATGTGTCCTCCCTGTTTGGAGTTCCAAATTGAGGAATGTGTGCGACCCAGTGTGTGCCAATACCTTAAATAGAGTACAGGCATACCGGCCATCGTCCCTGACTTCCCGTTCAATGATGCTGGTCGACTTTCTGCCAATTGGCGCAACTATCTCCCCTTCAGGTCCATCAACGAGTCCTTCGGCTATGGCTTGGTATCTCCGTTTAACCTTTCCTGATTTTTGTTGTTCACTTAAAAGGTGATGGATATGCCGATGCTTGGCAATTAAAACCAACCCCGATGTGTCGCGGTCAAGCCTTGTAACAATATGGATCGTTGCCTGTATTCCCTTCTTCTTATAATATCCCGCCAAGCCATTGGCCAGACTGCCGTTGGGATGCTCCCGGGAAGGAATGGTATTCATGGAAGAAGGCTTGGCCACCACCAATACAAATTCATCTTCATACCTGACATTTAGGGGGATGGGTTCTGGCAAAAGGCCTTCACTTGCCTGCTCCGGCGGAAATATGACGGTGATGATGTCGCCGGTTTCAATCCGTTCCCTTACGGTTACTTCTTCACCGTTCAACTGGATATATCCACCTTTAAACTTAATATCCGTTAATGCTCGTTTTGAAATATCGCATTTGCTGAGAAACTCTCGCAATAAAGAGCCAGAATCCTCTTCAAAAACCGACCAGGTCAAAGAAAAGTTTTGATTTGACATGAGGTGAGTCTATCTCCTTAATTAGCAATAAATGAATCATGCACTCTTTTCCAGAAAGGAAAAGGGCGGAATCTGGCAAATCGGATCTTTTCATCTGCAACTCGGCACTGTATCGACTTGACGTCTTCTTGAAGCAGGGTCAAATGATCGATCGTAATTTGAAAATTGACAGCATTGACCGGCCGGAACATACATGTATGATGTGCCGGCAGCAGCAGAGGAGATCCGACCGTCCTAAACACCCGGTTATTAATGGATGCCAATTCGGTAATCTGAATGGCATCGATTGATGGATGGACGATGGCTCCACCAAGCGCCTTATTATAAGCCGTACTTCCAGATGGCGTCGCAATGCATAGACCATCTCCGCGGAACGTCTCAAAATGCTGGCCGCGTATCTCAACATCCATGACAAGCGTCCCTTCAACACTTTTGACTGTCGATTCATTCAAAGCCAAAAATCTGGTTTCGCGTCCTCCATGCTGATAACGGACGATTGTTTCGAGCAGTGGATACTCCACCACTTGAAATGGGGTTTTTGCTAAAGCTATCACTAATTTTTCAATTTCATCAGGGGTCCAATCTGCATAAAAACCAAGATGTCCTGTATGTACACCAACAAAGGCGGTTTTGTCCAATCTATTACTATAACGGTGAAATGCATATAATAATGTGCCATCACCACCGACAGAAATGACAATATCCGGCTGATCTTCGTCATATTCCAAATGAAAGTCCTGAAGATACGTTCGCATCCTTTGCATTAAAGTATTCGATTTCGCATCTCCTTTTGACGTAATCGCAAATTTCATGTAATCCCACCTTACAATTTAGATTTCTTTTTGTTCATTTATACGTTTAAGAATCTTTCTTCCTGGAAAAAAGACGCTGTGCTTCCTGGATTTCCGTACGGATTTGCGACATCTCTGCATCAAGCAGGAAGGCGGCCTCAGCTGCGCGTTTTAGCCGCAGTTGAATATCTTCCGGAAAAATGCCTTTATATTTATAATTTAAAGAATGTTCTATCGTAGCCCAAAAATTCATCGCAAGTGTCCTGATTTGAATTTCGGCAAGTATATTTTTTTCGCCATGGATCGTCTGGACCGGGTAGCGGATGACAACATGATAAGAACGGTATCCGCTTGCTTTTTTATGGGAAATATAATTCCTCTCCTCAACTATCTCAAAGTCATTGCGACCTCGTAAAAGTTCAACTACCTGTTCGATATCATCCACGAACTGGCACATCATGCGAAGTCCTGCAATATCCTGAATTTCGGTTCCCAATTTATCAATGGCAATATCCTTCTGACTCGCCTTATCCAAAATACTGACAATCGGCTTTACCCTGCCTGTTACAAATTCAATCGGTGAGTGAATATTCTCTCTCTCAAACTGTTTCCTTAATCCCTTTAGCTTAACCTTTAATTCTTCGACAGCCTGAGTATAAGGCGCCAAGAAATCGTCCCAACTCTCCATTGCCACACCACCTATATCTATCTAAAAAGCGTCTGTTCAACTCTGGTATGGGCAGAACGCTCTCCTTATCCAGCAGTCCTATGACATACTGCCAATTCACCACTGGATCCTATTGAATCTTTCTCTAAAAACAAAAAGTATGTATTAATTTCTCTATAAACGGTAATCCACTTCCCGTGTTCAACGTTTTTATTTTATCATATCCTGCAATTGATTCCTAAATATTCAAGTACAATAGCAAAAAATTATTGTATTCAATTTGACAGCTTGAATGGTTCTTATATGATTAACCTAAGATATTTAGTCAGAAAGGAAGGGACACATGAGCCAGCATATTGAAATTGAGTTTAAAAACCTTTTGAAAGAAAACGAATTTCGACAACTGATTGATTATTTTCATATCGGGACATCGAACTTTAAATCACAGAAAAATCATTACTTCGATACATTCGAATTCCATTTGAAAAATCTGGACTCTGCGCTTAGGATCCGGGAGAAAAACGGCTGTTACGAGCTAACTTTAAAACAGCCTGCTACAGAAGGATTATTGGAAACGAATCAAGATATCTCTAAAGAAACCGCTTATGCGTTTCTGAATCAAAACACTTTCCCTGAAGGGGAGATCCAACAGCTTATCATTGAATGCGGAGTTAATCCAAAGGATTTTACCTGTTTTGGGACATTAAAGACCGACCGTTATGAATTCCCTTACAAAGAGGGTTTACTTGTTTTAGATCATAGTTCATATGTGAATCAGGAAGATTTCGAGCTTGAATATGAAGTGACGGATTCAAAAGCCGGTAAAGAAAATTTCCTGACTCTCCTTGAAACCCTTCAAATTCCGGAAAGAGAAACCGAAAATAAAGTTAAGAGGTTTTATCGCGCCAAATTCCAGGAATAATCCTGTTTGAACCATATTCGGAGGTGGGAAATTTGATAATCCAAGATTTCAAGACTTTTATGGAATTGCAGGCAATCCAGCAATTCACAAATGGAAACATCCCTAAAACTGTTTCATCTCGATCCGTTTTCCAGGACATGCTGTCGGAACTGGTTTCGGGTGATGCTCTTGAAGGTACTTCACAGACATTGGGTTCCTTATTATCCAATGTGGAAACGGAAACGAAGTCTTTTCTTCAATCCAGCAGACTGACATCCAATAACCAGATAGCTGCTGCCCATACTAACGGTGAGACTCGCGAAGCCGTCACAAATTACGATCAAATCATCAGCCAGGCGGCCAGCTTGTATAATCTCCCGGAAAAACTGATTAAGTCGGTCATTAAACAAGAATCGAACTTTAACCCTGAAGCAACCAGTTATGCTGGTGCAACTGGCCTTATGCAGTTAATGCCCGCAACTGCAAGGAGCCTGGGAGTTGATGATGCAACCGACCCTGAACAAAACATCATGGGCGGGAGTAAATATTTAAGTCAAATGATGGCCCGTTATGACGGGGACATCCAGGTTGCCCTTGCTGCTTATAATGCCGGACCAGGAAACGTAGATAAATATAATGGAATTCCGCCCTTTAAAGAAACTCAGAATTATGTCCAAAAAGTATATGGCACATTTTCAAGCTAATGAAAGCTGACCCTGATATTTTTGATGGGTCAGTTTTTTTCATATGTGTACATATATTTCTTATCCAAAACCGCACAAAAGTTTAAGTCCCCAAAAGCGGTCTTTTCCGTTCATTCCCCTGTGTCATACTACAGATGTAAAATTTTCTTCAAGCTATATATTTGTTATATCAGTACGTCATTGATAAAATATGTATAAACATCAACCATCTTTCAATAAAAGGAGTAATCAACATGATGCAAGGGAACCCTACACCATATGAATTAATTGGAGAAGGGCAATTACACAGGTTAATTGATGTGTTTTACTCCAACGTTAATCAACACCCGGATCTACTGCCGATTTTCCCTGACGATTTAACAGAAACGGTCCGTAAACAAAAACAATTTATGACTCAATATTTAGGTGGTCCCTCTTTATATACTGAAGAACATGGCCATCCTATGTTGCGGGCTCGACATATACCTTTTGAAATTACGCCAGAACGAGCGAAGGCATGGCTCTCATGCATGTATCAAGCTATGGACGAAGTGGGCCTTGAGGGTGAAATAAGAGAGTTTTTCTATCACCGCCTTTTTTTGACGGCACAGCATATGATCAATACATCCGGTACTGATGGGAAAGGAGAAGACAGTTGAGCGCACATAAACCAGTTTTCAATATTTCCGATTGGATCAAGACGCAGCATTGCTATGATATAGGAAAAAAGCCAATTGAAATTTATGTTTTTGTTGATCCGCTTTGTCCCGAATGCTGGGGCTTAGAACCAATTATTAGAAAATTACAGATAGAATATGGCCAATTATTCAGTTTACGCCATGTTTTAAGCGGTAAAATCGATTCTCTTAATATGGGGAAAAATAAAAATTATGAAAACCTTGCTCATGTTTGGGAAAAGACAGCCAGCCGCTCGGGAATGTCCTGTGATGGTAGCCTTTGGTCTGAAAACCCAATCTCTTCTCCATATACAGCTTCCATCGCAATAAAAGCAGCGGAATTGCAGGGCCGTAAATTGGCCATTCGCTTTTTAAGGCAGCTTCAAGAATATGTATTCATTGGGAAAAAGGATATATCCAATATCGAGGTCTTGACCGAGTGTGCCAAAACGGTTGAACTGGATGTGGAGGAATTCCTTGATGACATCAATTCTTCCAGTGCAGCCAAAGGTTTTCAATGTGACTTGAAAATAACCAGCGAAATGGAAGTGACTGAAATACCTTCCCTTGTCTTTTTCAATCAAAATATTGAAGAAGAGGGAATAAAGGTTTCGGGTGTCTATTCTTACGAGGTATATGTTCAAATTTTAGAAGATATGCTTAATGGTCTTCCCGCCCCTGCAAAACCACCCTCTATCGAAGAGTTTTTAAGCTGTTTCAAACTGGTGGCCACCAAGGAAATCGAAACGGTTTATAATATGAATAAGAATAACGTCGAGTTGGAAATGAAGAAACTTGTTTTAAAACAGTTGGCAGAGAAAATTCCGGCTAAATACGGGACGTTTTGGAGATATACAAAGAAGCAGTAATGATTTTGACTGCTTCTTTGCTATTCAAAAAAAGGGAAAAACCATGCAAATCAAATGATTGCATGGTTTTTATTATAAGAAATAAGGGGATGGGAGAAACTTTTTTCACGATCAAACAAAGGGGTAAATGTTTGTTTGTGATTTATTTCACAATAAATAATATAACAGATAATCCATTTATGTTTCAACTATATGTATTACTTTTCACAAATTGTTCATAATATATACTTTTCTATTATCATTATCCCTTAGGTGTATTGTAAAAAGAGCGTCTTTTTAATTTAAAGGTTTATTGCTATCTTCTTTCTGATTGATTTCTGATATGTAAGGATATACATTAGATTGTGAAAAACATCACATATTAGTGCATATCCTTTTCAAACATTTGTCACTTTTTTACAACAGCCTCATTTCACTTCAACAACATGAAAAAACCCCAGCAAATCGCGAAATTTGTTGGGGTTTTCATCTATTTATACGAAAAAGGGGATGGGAGAAATTTCACGACGAACAAACAAAGGGGTATATGTTTGGGATGTGATAACTTCTTATCTGTACTATATCAGATTATACACATTAATTGCAAGAACTTTGTGCGCATTTTCACATTATTGTCATATTCTTAGAATACTGCTTATTCTAAAACATAAAATCTAATAAAGGAGCAGATGATCATATACTGCTGTCAGGTTGGAGGTGACCAAATTGAAAGGCTTTATTCTACTCATACTCTTAATAGGGTCGCTATTCGTTCAGCTACTCGGTATCATGCACCTCATTCCTCTGTATTTCACCTCCCCAATTTTATTTTTTGTTTTCTTCATTATTCTTCACAGCTTAAATCAAAGAAATCGTTTTAAAGGATTATAACGGATATTCATATAAGAGAAGAAGGGACCAAAACTGAAGTAAACCCAAAAAGTTAGACATTTATTTAATTAGGCAGTCTTGAGGGGCATGAACCCGGTAATCTCGGGTTCTTGAACTAAGGCTCTCAACTAAATATGCATTCTCTGGACGTTCATTTCAGCCTGTAAAGCCTCTAATGGATCCTTCTACTGGTATTTTCTTCGTTTCTTTTTTCATGGATGGACGCCCCTTTTTATTCGGTTCAAGATCGTCAATCCCGTTCTCCCCCAATTGCTTTAGCCACTTATCCATAGTAGAGGGAGAAGCAATATTATACCAGCAGCCGTTTGGGTACTAGACACTCCAAAATCGTTCATATAGTTTTAGTACATCCATCTTCATATCATAATTGGTATTAAATTGGTTGGCGACAGATCTAAATGAGTCAACTCCTTCTAAATAAGCAAGGACAGTTTTAATTATAACTCTAATGAATATTTTGTCATAAAAAATAGCACCCCAATTGTTAGATGGTGTCTAACAATTGGGGTGCAGTTCAGCCGCTCGGGTCCCTTTCGAATCCTATTTATTCAAAAGCTCTTCCAACTCATTTAATTTCTCTTCGAATACATTCATGGCTTCTTGTACAGGCTCGGCTTTTGTCATATCGACCCCTGCCTTTTTTAGTACTTCAATCGGATAATCAGAACTTCCTGATTTCAGGAACTCCAGATACCTTTTGACAGCGGGCTCTCCTTCTTCAAGGATTTGCTTGCTTAATGCTGTTGCTGCACTTATTCCAGTCGCATATTGATAAACATAGTAATTATAGTAGAAATGTGGAATACGTGCCCATTCCAAACCGATTTCTTCATCAATTGTCACATTCTCACCAAAGTATTTCTTGTTCAGCTCATAATATTCCTTAGTTAACATATCAGCTGTCAACGCTTCCCCATTTTGAGCTTTTAAATGTATGGAATGTTCAAACTCCGCAAACATCGTTTGGCGGAACAATGTTCCACGGAAACCTTCTAGATAATGATTCAATAAATAGATGCGCTTCTTTTCATCCTCGATTGTATTGAGTAAGTAATCATTCAGCAGGTTTTCATTACAAGTCGAGGCAACTTCCGCTACAAATATAGAATAATTACCGTATGGGTAAGGCTGATATTTACGCGTATAGTAGCTATGGACCGAATGCCCGAACTCATGAACGAGCGTGAATAAGTTATTGACGTTATTTTGCCAGTTCATTAAAATATATGGATTCGTCCCGTATGTACCAGAAGAATAGGCACCGCTTCGTTTCCCTTTGTTTTCATGCACATCGACCCAACGGTTTTCAAATCCCTCTTTCAAAACATTCAAATAGTCCTCCCCAAGCGGAGCAAGCCCCTTTAGGACATAATCTTTGGCCTCCTCATATGTCACTTCCATCTTCACTTCTTTAACAAGCGGAGTGAATAGATCATACATATGAAGTTCTTCTAATCCTAGTACTTTTTTACGTAAATCAAGATAACGGTGCAGTAACGGCAAGCTGTCATTGACTGTTTTAACGAGATTATCGTATACTGTCTCCGGAATGTTATTGCTACTTAACGCCGCTTGGCGTGCTGAATCATATTTTCGGACTGTGGCATTGAAATTATGGTTTTTCACCTCACCTGACAGGGTTGAAGCAAATGTATTACGGAACTCACCATACTTGCTGTATACCCCTTTAAATGCCTCCTCACGTACACGGCGATCTTCACTCTCAAGAAAACTGATATACCTTCCATGAGTTATTTCCACTTCATTTCCCTCTTCATCCTTGATGGTCGGGAATTTCAAATCAGCATTGTTAAGCATACCGAAAGTATTGCCTGATGCATCGAGTACTTCTGAAGCTTGTGCCAATAATTCTTCCTGCTCGGCAGATAGGATATGGGGTCTCTGAAGATTGATTTCCTCTAATGAATGTTTATATAATTTCAATTCTTCTTTTTCTTCCAAAAACCCTTCCACTTTGCTTTCGTCAATACTCAATAGCTCAGGAACCATATATGAAAACGCAGCCGCTGCCTGGGCGTATAAAGCTTTTGCCCGATCTTCCATCCCTTGATAAAAAGGATTGGTTGTATCTTGATCATTGCGCATATGTGAATAAGAATAAACTTTCCCTAGCTTCTCAAATACTTCATCTTGGAGTTGAAGAGCCGAAAATAACTTTTCTGCGCTTTCGCCCAAAGTCCCTTTATGTCCCTCCGCTTTCTTGAGATCTTCTTTTACTGCTTGGAAAGCAGCTTCCCAATCTTCTTCGGTGGCGAAGATATCTTCCAGTCTCCAAGTATCTTCCGCAGCTATTTCACTTCTTGAGGGTAATGCATTCACTTTAGTTTCTTGTGCCATTAAAATTCCTCTCCATTCTATAGAAAACTCGCCATTCAGCTAACAATCACCAAACCGGATCAATGCTTCAAACAGCTTCATGCTTCCTTAAAGATTTTAAATCCTCGTTCCTATTACTATTTCTCCATTAACAAAAATAATCCTGCCAATTCATCTGAATTCAAGATAAATAGAGATGTTATCCCCGATTATACTGGATATTCCCCTTTTCCATCATCAATTTATGCTTATCATAGAAATTTTTTTCCATCATTTGACCGTGGTCACTGGTGAAGGGAATGGAAAATGCCTTTTCAACTTTAAATACCCCCTCTTCCTCCTTTGAAATGTAACCCAATTTCTCTAATAGCTTGATATATTGATCTAAAGGATATTCCACGGGTTTTTCATGAAGCAATGGTAACGGTCTGAACTTTATTTCCCCCTTTTTTGAGCGCTTCTTAAAAAAGTGGATAATATCAGCCATAGAAATCTTTTCCCCAGGTTTTTTCTCTTGAAACACATCCATGTAAAACCATGCCTGCCATTCAATCGGGGAAGTTTCAATCAACAGCATCCCTCTGACGGGAACACCCACTTCAATGGGAATTGCCGCAGGTGTAATATGATGTAAATAGAGCCCTTCGAAAAAAGGATCGCTTCTCCGTGCAGTTTTCACACGATGAAGGGTCCAGTCTTTTCGTTTGTTTCTCCACGCAGGCAGAAAAGGGAAACGGAAGCAGTTTTGGGGCAATGCCCGACTAGGGGGTAGGAGCGTTAAAGAAGCAGTCGTCAATTCGGCAAAGACGGTTCTAGGGGTAAAAGGAGTGAGGTTCTTCAATACTGATAAATGATTAGTTTCCGGACAATACATCCAAAGAAACGGATGGTGGCAACTGCCGGTGACGAAGAGCCATTGAAATCCGGATAAACTGAATTCATACATGCTTTTCCTTTTTAGGCGTTTTGCAGCGAGGATCCAAATTGGCATGATGCCTACGCTTTGATAGGCTCTTGTCCGTTCAATGAATTCAATCTCCGGAATAACTGAGCATTGAAATTCTATTGCATAGCGATTACCTCCTATCGTAGCTAAGATATCAGCCCTTTTCTTGATTTCGGGCAGGTAGGCTTCTAGATCCACTTGATAACCGTGTGATGAAAACCACTGAAACAATTTTCTTTTTCCCATTAAATGATAGGCGGATTCCGGTTCTGAAGAAGCACGGCATGAAGAATTATTTTTATGGGCGAAATGCGGGACCCTGACGTTTCCTGCTTTAATCGACATTTCCGTCTTGCAGCAGGGACAATAATAATCTGTTGACTTTCTCCATTCAGCAAGCAAGTTTGCCGGTATCTTTTCAGGAAGGGTAATCCAAGTCCCATCACTCTTTATCGCAGTTAACATACATCTCCTCCTCACCACTACATTCGCTTGCATAGCAATGGATTCCTTTTAATTTTCAAAAAAAAAATGCCTGATCGGCATAAAGGAAAAGTAATATCTAAAGAAGGGGGGAAAGCAATCGGCAAGTGGATTCCAACACTTTCAATCCAAAATTCCGTTTGGAAAACGCATTGATTTCCACTTCTTGGGATACCTTTATATCTTCCAAAAAATCATTTACCAGCTGTTGTGTACTTTCCGTCCGGTAGAGAAAGGCATTGACTTCGAAATTCAAGTGAAAGCTTCTCATATCCATATTGGTTGTCCCAATTGAGGCCATTTGGTCATCAACGATGATGATTTTACTATGCATGAAGCCTTCATTATATTGGAATATACGAACTCCCGAAGTAAGCAATTCGGGAAAATAGGTTCTCGAAGCATGAAATACAATTCGCTTATCGGGGTTCTTTGGGACGAGCAGCCTGACATCCAAACCACTTAAAGCAGCTACCTTCAATGCTTGAAGGATATCGTCGTCAGGAACGAAATAGGGAGATGCAATCCAGACAGACTTTTCTGCTGAAGTAATCATCTTAAAAAAAATGCTCTTAATGATCGTCCACTCACTATCCGGCCCTCCGCCAATCAATTGAACTCCGCCATGCCCATCATGGATCGGCATGCCGGTCAGGAGGTATTCATCCGTTAAAAAGCTATTATTGGTGCTATAATACCAATCCTGCAGAAATATGAGCTGTAGAGTCCTGACCGCTTCCCCCTTTACGAGAAGATGCGTATCACGCCAGAAACCGAATTTCGGATCATGTCCCAGATATTCATCCCCAATATTGAGGCCACCCATGAAACCGACAGAGCCATCTATCACAATTATTTTACGGTGGTTACGAAAGTTGAATTTATTATTTAATAAAGGGAGCTGCAACGGACCAAAGGCTACCATTTCGACTCCAGCATTCTTCAGTTCATCGATATAGGCGCGAGCTAACTTCCAAGAACCAACCGCATCATAGAGAAAACGGACCACTACCCCTTCTTTTACTTTTTGTATCAAGACATCTTTTAGAACACCGCCAATGCGGTCATCCCTAACTATATAATATTCTAAATGAATATGATGTCTGGCTTTTTTTAATTCTTCGATGATATTGGAGAAAGTCTCCTTACCATTCCTTAAAATCCGGGTTTCAGTCGTAAATGAAATAGGACTATTCCCTAGCCTATTTGCAAGCGTGAATAACTGCTGTGAGTTTTCTCCCATTTCCTTAATTCGATCATTATATTCCGCTTCTCCGCTTATTTTCACGAAACTTTGCTTATCCAAAAAGTACTTCTTGCGAAATATCCTCTCTTTCCGAAAATTACGGCCAAACAAAAAGTAAAAAATGAAACCGATGAATGGGAAAGCGCCAAACATAAGAAGCCATGTTATGGTCTGGATGGGATCCCGATTTTCCAGGAAAATGATGGATCCAATTATCACCAAGAACAGGGTCATTATAAGGCTAGAATAAAAAATCAGCCTACCATCGACTTCACTTGTCAGAAAATACCAAGGGCCGACCAACAAGAGAATTAGCAGACTTATGCCAACTATATTCTTCACCTGGACTACCTCCAATTAACAAACACAGGCACATTTAAAAACCTCCCTGCTTAAGGTAAAAACATTTATTCTTGGACGAAAAGGCCGATTTCTACTGAAATCGGCCTCAACAGTCTATGCGAAATATTTATCGACCGTTGTGAATACATCATTTTCGATGACTATTTTCCCGTACTCTTCAAGCATGTGCACCGTTATTGGTGACTCCTGACTATATTCCAATAAGAGGCTTAACACATTATCGATTTCTTCCTCGTCAATTTCCGCCTCGGAAAACTCGATATAAAGATAATATTTATTTTGATAAACATAAAGTTTTGTCGTCCAGTCATCCAAGCCATGACGCTTGCTTAATGAAATGACATCTTCAAAATCCTCGAATGTCGTGATGAATTCAATCATACCATCTTCGAATGTTATACCGCTTTCTTCATCCTTACCATGAAAATGTTGATCAAGAAGGGTATCCATCTTATCTGATACATTCAATTCCTTAAACTTATCATCTGAAAGAGGCAGCTCGAGTTTCTGACCATCTTTGGCAAGCTGGGCTTTTGTGACCAAAACCTCCAAGCCTTTTTCAAGGGCTTGAACTTGAATCCATAAAGGTCCTTCAATCATGAATTCTTCTTCTTGATGCACTTCATCCATCATTTCCCAAAAAAGTTCCTCACTTCTCTCACGACTGTACCAAATCTCTTCGCGATCGAAGCCTCTTTCCTCAATATCTATATAGGAAATATAAAATTTAACTGTATCGTCATTAATGCGTTCGATTTCCATGATTCCCCTCTCCCTTCCTTTCTCATTTTGAAGGGATAATAACCCCCAAGCGAAAATTGCTCTTAAAAGCTCTTTACCCGTAAGTGAATACTGTAAATCATGATAGTCATTAAAGCATACTATTTTACATCATTTTATGACAAAACCTTGAAGAAGGGAAATAAAAAACATTACTTATCTAAAAAACAATTGTTTGCCTAATATTCCATTCATTCTATAAAATAATTCATCCGTATGCAACTATCACAATGCATGCTTTAATTTTAATCTTACCGCCGTTTATGCCTTATTATATACATGCGATGGTTAATTGCATTCTTATTTTATCTTTAAATGATGACCGGCTATAGGGACTTGCTTGAGATGCCAAACATCCCTGTCGCCCATGGATCTAAAATTGGACGAAAAATCGGTTTTGTATAAAGAAAAAGCCCTGCACAATTCCTGGCAGAGCTTGAAAGACATTATTAGTTGACCATACGTTGCGCTTCCCGTAACTGGAAGGTTCGGACTTTACGTGGTAAAAAGCGTCTTATCTCATCTTCGTTATAACCTACTTGAAGCCGTTTCTCGTCAAGGATAATTGGACGTCTCAACAATCCCGGGTTTTCCTTGATCAATTTATATAATTCTTGAAGAGGCAGGCTCTCTAAATTTACGTTTAACTTTTGGAAAGTTTTAGACCGTGTTGAAATGATTTCATCGGTCCCATCTTCTGTCATTCGAAGAATTTCTTTAATTTCATCAATTGACAACGGTTCAGAAAAAATGTTTCTTTCTTTATATCCAATCTCATGTTCCTCTAACCATGCTTTTGCTTTTCTGCATGAAGTACAACTAGGTGATGTATATAATGTTACCATGTTTACTCACACTCCCTAAATATAGAATCGGTGATCTATGAGGGGAAATCTACTATTAGTATTCATAAGTACCACTCTAATTTGAAATAATTTTAAATAAGTATTTCATATTGTTTATTATACACTAAT
The DNA here is from genome assembly GCF_042787975.1 of Peribacillus sp. YIM B13482. Lineage (NCBI taxonomy): Bacteria > Bacillati > Bacillota > Bacilli > Caryophanales > Bacillaceae > Peribacillus > Peribacillus sp. YIM B13482. The sequence continues at coordinate 108,854 of NZ_JBHZPF010000004.1, read as the reverse complement.
TCATTTAAAATGAATACCCTTTTTGATATTTGAAAAAATCCTTTTAAACTTCTTGTTTAGCCTGTACTATAGCTATTTCGTTTTTTTATGTAATACATTGAAATCACTTTTTCTAATTGAAAATACCTACCTACCATTCTCATTTAACTCTCAATTCAGCCCTCATGATTTTGTCAATTTGCTCGTTACTTTTATTTACCCCCAATCCTTGTCAATAAACAAGATCATGTTAATATATTTTCTTTAATAAAAAGCAAATTCCTCCTTTTACAAGAAAAACCATTCTTTTAGCACATATAATACCAAAAGTGAATAAGGGAATTCAAAAGAATCGGCAAGTAGGGAACAATCTACCATCCAGAAGTTATAAATATTCATTTTCCTCAAAAGATGCACAATGTGCAGGTGAACAACCGGCACTTTCAGACTGTAGCATATTCGAAAAAAAGCCAGTTTCCTCTGTTTTATTCTTTAAAAAAGGTTCCAGTTGATTTCAGAAATTCGCTCCTGCCGACTGTCTGCAAAGCCTCATCAAAGCAAGCATCTGCGGGGTCTCGGCAAGCCAGTTATTCGACAGGAGTGTCGCAAATTTCAAGCGCAAAAATACATGAAGGATAACCAAGTCTTGTTTTAAAATTACGGTTCGGGGTGAGACACTTCCGAACTTATCGACAAAATGAAAGGGCCGAAAACCGGCCCTATTTCTCAGACTTCCATCTCTTTAAAAATATCCGTTTCCTGACCAGCATTCAAGCTTAGTACATCCTCTACATCCTGATAAGACTTTCCATAAAGGTCGTCATCTTTGTAGGTATGGATTTCAGAATAAATCTCTTTCATAAAATCAAAAACGTCTTCTTCTTCAACAGATGGATTTGCCGGCCAATATAAGATTTCCATTGGAGTATTCTCTTTGGTGGCAAGCGATTTTCTGCTGTAGGAAATCGAAGAAGCATGCTTGAATCCTTCCCTTTTATAAAATCTCAGCCTTTTAAATGTATCATCATCATTTTCTTGAACTGGTTCGACTTCCAGCAAAATCGTTTTCTGCTTTTTTTGCAATTTCTGGATCAATTTCCTTCCTAATCCCTGCCCCCTTGATTTCTTTGATACAAATAGGTAATCAACGAATATAAACTCTTCCCCTTCCACATACAATAAAACATGGTCGGGACCTTCATCCTTTATATATATTTCCTGCTTATCTTCTAAGAGAACTTCAATATGTTCTTTAGACTTCATTTCTTCAATGGGGAAATACTGGTTTAGTTTTTCATACCAATTCATGATTTAATCTCCTCTTTTGCTAGTTTATTCTTTCCAGATTTTCTCTTATCCACTACAATGGAACTTAAATAGCTTTAAAACAATATTGGGGGGGTTGGATGTTCAGTTACTTTATTGACTTTGTTTTAGTCGCAGCTTGCGTTATTGGCATCACTGCCGTAAATGGCGTTGTGACGAATGGTATCGGCGAAAAATGGTTTGGAGGGAAACGTCACTCTCATATTTTCGATCAATCGAGACGAATTCAGTCAGGGTGGAATCAAGTTGGCGGGAATAAAAAGCGGTAATTTTAGAAAGAAATCGGATGACCGGAAGGATATTCCTTAAGGCCATCCCCTTTTTTTCATGGGGTATAATCCACTCCCTTTGTATATCGATTTGCTGCATTCCATAATAAATATTCATCAATCCCATTATCATTTAACGCTTTTATTTGGGCTTCCACTTCTTTCTTGCCATACCTTTGGTAATTCCCTTCTCCTAAATACGAAGCAGTAAAATCTTGAAGCCAAGGTCTTGAAGTTGGCGGGGTTTTTAATTCCTTCAGCTTCCCATTTTCCAATTTCGCATATTCCTTAACGAGATTATAGGGCTCCAAATCAGGCTTATCGATACCAAAATAAGATGTCCAATGACTTGGATAGATCATTGAGGAAATTACATCCACGTTCTCAGAGATTTTAGTGAAGTTCTGTCCAATTCCAGGGGCTTCAGGTAACGTAGCCGCATATCCAAAAATATCCACCGACACTTCCACACCATATGGCTCCAGTTGTTTCTTCGCATAACTTACGAAGTCCGTCACTGCCTGAACCCTTTTAGCTGTATGACTCACTTTCGCTTCATCATATTCACCGATATCATATTTCAAATCATTTTCTTTATTTTCGAATCCTTCGGGAAAACGGACATAGTCAAATTGAATTTCTTTAAAACCCATTTTTGCCGCTTCAATGGCAATACCGACATTATAATCCCAAACCTCTTTTAAGAATGGGTTAACGAAGGCTTCACCTCTACCATTCTTCCATACCTCTTCGCCATCTAAAAATGACAATTCAGGCTTCTCTTTAGCCAGAAGTGAGTCTTTAAAGACAACTACCCTTGCAATCGGATAAATCTGCTTATCCTCAAATTTTTTCAGCATTGCCTTAGGATTCTTTATGTAGTCTTTACCAATCCCGGCATATGGAGAATCGGGATTTTTGGTCTTATACGTTACGTTCCCCCAATCATCCTTAATATCAATGACCATCGCATTCAAATCGGTTTCATCTACATATTTAATAAGTTCATTCAATTTATTGCCACCCGCTGCAGGCCCTGTCACATATATTCCACGCACAGCATCCGGATAGGCGAATTTCAACCCCGAATCAAAAACAAAACGCGGTGCATTCACAGGCAGTTCTTTATTTTCTAATGCTACCTGCCTGGTTTCGTTCATGTCCTGTGCATGAACTGGCTGTTGAATCAGGAATATGCACATACCTGTCATCAACCATTTACTTCTTTGTTTCATTTCCTCCACCTCATTCGCCATCAGTCATCAATATTCAATAAATAAAAATAGACCCCTTTCTTTAATACCACAACCATTTAACTTTACTCCTATATATTATAAATAATAAAAAAAACTCTGCCATAAATAAACACACTTGGATGCAAACACGTTTCCAGCACGTATTCCCTTGTATGTATCTTTCCCTAAAATCACCTGCTCAAGGTGAAATATATAAAACGGTTTTATTTACCTTGTTGCTTTCATTGATCGATACAAACAGACGAAAAATCCGTTCCAGTGGCGTTATTGCCGTTTCGATTATACATTTAATATGAATAAATGCTAAAATACAGTTATAGTGGACAATTCGTATTCTCAGAATGGCATCGATACAGGACAAAACGGCCTTCCACGAGATTTAAATGAGCGTTCCCCTTTCAAGGCGCACATTTCTTTCAAAGAAAGTGGATTCATTTTCTATTTATCCTTACAATAATGAAGAGCGAATATCCATTGATCAATAAACGCATTTAGAGGAGTGACTAGCAGTTGAAAAGGATTTTCTCCGGCATACAGCCATCCGGTTCCGTTACTTTAGGAAATTACATCGGAGCCATGAAACAATTCGTTAACTTACAAAATGAATATGAATGTTTCTTTTGTATTGTTGACCAGCATGCAATTACAGTTCCACAAGATCGCCTTAAATTAAGGAAAAACATTAAAACATTGGCCGCTTTATATTTGGCCATTGGCCTCGATCCAGAAAAGAATACAATCTTCATTCAATCAGAGGTACCTGCGCATGCTCAGGCAGGCTGGATTTTACAGAGTATTTCCTATATTGGTGAACTTGAGCGAATGACACAATTTAAAGATAAATCAGCTGGCAAAGAGGGGGTTTCTGCAGCATTGCTTACATACCCGCCGCTGATGGCAGCCGATATTCTCCTTTATAGTACGGATGTAGTTCCTGTTGGGGAAGATCAAAGACAGCATCTTGAATTGACTCGCGATTTGGCTGAACGGTTCAATAGAAAGCACAATGATATTTTCAAAATCCCGGAAATCAGCCTCCCTACAGAAGGGGCACGTATCATGTCCCTACAAGAACCAACCAAGAAAATGAGCAAATCGGATCCTAACAAAAAGGCAACGATTGCCTTATTGGATGATCCGAAGCAAATCGAAAAAAATATCAAGAGCGCTGTTACCGATTCCGAAGGCATTGTCCGTTACGATAAGGAAAACAAAGCCGGTGTTTCCAACCTGATGTCCATATACTCCATCTTCAGTGGGAAAACCTATTCAGAAATTGAAGAGATGTATGAAGGTAAAGGTTATGGTGACTTTAAAAGTGATTTGGCTGAAGTGGTTCTTGGGGAAATCCTGCCAATCCAGGAACGCTATCATGAATTGATCGATTCACCAGAATTGGATGAAATTCTTGACCGCGGTGCAGAAAAAGCGAACATTGAAGCCAATAAGATGATTAGAAAAATGTATAATGGCATGGGACTTGGCAGAAAGAGATAAAAAAAGACGATCCTCATCGGATCGTCTTTTTTGTTCATAATATCGATGGGCTATCGCCAGCCTCCACTTGCCAAAGCTTTTCAAAAAAAGGCTGCCCCTTCACCAAGTTTTCACAAAGTTGAAGGTGCTTCTCTGACCAGCCTTCCTTCATTTCTTCATATAACTCAAGCCATGCTATCTGAAAATCCATTTCTTGAATGCTTTCATATTTTTCAGGAGCCCATTCTGTATACCAATAGCGGATTTCAGCAGTGTTTTTCGCCGTGAATAATTGGTCCATGGCCATGAATAGTAATTGCTTAAGCTGTCTTTCTTTTCTTGTCAACCCATTCATGAATAAGGGAGACGGCGATAAAATATGATATTCTTTCTCAGATGTAGGTTTTTCAGTAAAGGTGTAATCCATCTCATCATGGTTTTCTATCATGTCATAAACAATTTGTTCCTGCCGGGGAATTATTCTGCTTTTCCTAATCGGAATATGATAACCTATCGTATCAACAGCTAAAATTCCATTTCCATCAGTCACGATAAAACAATAGTCAAGCTGAATTCGTTCATGATTTTTCCTTGCATATGCTTTTTGATACACATCATTCAGCAATGGCTTAGGTAATTCTGACAAGTCGTTTTCTATGTAGTGGAACAATGTTGATGACACTTTCAACAAAGGAACTTGATCTAGTAGCTCGATCCCATCATCCTTCCTCCATTCATGAAAATGACAAATATTATAGCCGTTTTCTTCTCCTTCAAACCAGTTAACCCATACATCATGAAGATATAACATCATTCATCCCTCACTTAAACAAATTTCTGTTTGTCAATCAGTATAGGCAGGAACCATACAATTTATTCCTATTCCAGAAAACAGATTAAGAAAAAAAGAACGTATATAATTAGTTCTTTTTCGATAAGAATTCTTCAGATTGAATAATGAATGATTTTTTCACAGAGAGTTTTTCAGAATTTCTCACTAGGTAATAACCACTACAGTATCCAAGCATATGTGGGTATCCTTTCATTCCAAGCAGAAGGACATCATGAAGAGGATCTGTACGTTTTATTGTGTGCTTTTCTTGTAAATGCTTGCTCCAAAATTCTCGCAGTTTATCTTCCTGATATAATTTAGTCCATTTCGCTAAATATTTTGCTCCTAAATATTTACCCACCGTTCTTTCCGCCAGTCCTTCCATGATCATCGTATCAAGAAGAGTGAATTCTTTTTGATCCTTTTTCAAATGATGTAATCGGCAGACATGATGATATTCGTGGATCAATATGGCCTCCATTTCCTTTTCAGCTATACCCTTGTCGTAAAAAAGGAATAGTTTATCTTTAAATGCCAATCCTGACTTCGTTTCAACCATTTTATTCCACATCCCTGAAGACATGAGCGGAAAAATATATATGGGAACATCAGGCCCTCCCCACAGTTTCTTATAAGAAGTAAACAGGCTTTGTGTTTTTTCCCATGCATTATTTTCTTTTAAATGTTCCCATGTGAGTTTCGTTTTTTTATTTGGCGAATACATACCATGCTTCAATAAATGATGATAAATCATATTCGCATCAAGGGTATTGTTGAATGTACTTTTAAGTCTTTCCATCATCTGGACAGGGCGGTTGAAATCCTTTTTCATCCACTCATCAGTTAAAATAACTCCCATTTCTATACACCCCCGCTTCTTTAGACTATCGTATGATTTTAAAAAGGCGGTTGACACTTTTATATCCCTTGCATAACCTCTATAACACAAAAAGAGCAGATCCCAAGAGATCTGCTCTACCTTCAATTTAATTTATTGATATTTTTTGAAAAGAATAGTAGCGTTATGTCCACCGAATCCAAGTGAATTGCTGATGGCGGCATTAATTTCGCACTTCCTTGCTTTATTCGGAACATAGTCCAAATCACACTCAGGGTCTGGTGTTTCAATATTGATCGTTGGAGGCAATATGCTGTCCCTGATTGCCTGAATCGTGAATATTGCTTCGACCCCACCGGCTGCCCCTAACATATGGCCTGTCATGGACTTAGTTGAACTTAATGCTAGTTTATTAGCATGATCGCCAAAGACTTCTTTGACTGCCATTGTTTCATATTTGTCATTGTATGGCGTACTCGTTCCATGGGCATTCACATATTGGATGTCTTCCGGATTCAAACCTGCATCCTCAATAGCAATTTTCATCGCCCTTGCCCCGCCTTCCCCACCAGGTGCCGGAGCCGTTATATGGAAAGCATCTCCAGTTGATCCATACCCAGCTATTTCAGCATAAATCTTGGCCCCTCTATTCAATGCATGTTCCAGATCTTCCAGAACGATAATCCCTGCACCTTCCCCGATTACGAATCCATCACGATTCAGATCAAAAGGACGGCTAGCAGTTTGTGGATCAGGGTTGGTCGATAAAGCCGTATTTGCACAGAAGCCCGCAACCGACATTTTTGTGATTGGCGCTTCTGCTCCGCCTGTGATCATCACATCGGCGTCGCCCCGTTGAATGGCTTTAAACGCGTCACCAATTGAATTTGTTCCTGTTGCGCAGGCTGTTACCGTACATGAATTGATTCCTTTAGCACCCAGTAAGATAGACACCTGGCCAGCAGCCATGTCCGGAATCATCATTGGTACGAAAAATGGGCTCACCCGCTTATACCCTCTGTTTAAAAAGTTTTCATGCTGTGTCTCAAGTGTCTCCAACCCACCGATACCCGAACCGATCCAGACTCCGACACGTGCTGCATTTTCATCCGTTATTTCCAGCTTACTATCATTATATGCCATAACGGACGCAGCAATTGCATAATGGGTAAAACGGTCCATCTTACGCGCTTCTTTACGATTAATATATGTCTCTATATCAAACTCCTTGATTTCAGCAGCAACTTTAACAGGGAATTCTTCAGCATTCAAACGAGTTAAAGGACCTATTCCTGATTTCCCCTCGATTATATTCTTCCATCCAGTTTCTGCATCATTACCAACTGGTGATATTGCTCCAATACCTGTTACAACTACACGACGATTAGTCATTAGAAATGGCTCCTTCCTTTTTTTAAAGCTTTTATGTTTTGCTTCTTCTTTTTTTATTTACCCCATCTAAGAGCGATAGCGCCCCATGTAAGGCCACCACCAAAACCGACCATGATAATTAGGTCGTTGTCCTTGATTCTTCCTGCTTCCATTTCTTCCACAAGGGCCATTGGAATGGACGCTGAAGAAGTATTTCCATATTTATGAACCGTTTTTGTCATTTTTTCAATCGGGAGACCCAAGCGTTCCCTTGAGGATTCCATAATGCGTATGTTTGCTTGATGCGGTACAAGCAAATCCACATCTTCTTTTGTTAATCCAGCTTTATCCAACACACTTAGGCTGGATTCCCCCATCTGACGGACAGCAAATTTAAATACTTCACGTCCATTCATATGAATGAAATCTCCATCCTGTAATAAGTGCTTCCCACCAGTTCCATCTGCGCCTAATTCAAAGGCAAGGATCCCTTTGCCTTCCGAAACAGGTCCAAGTACAGCTGCACCCGCTCCGTCACCAAATAGTACAGCAGTATTGCGGTCTTCCCAATTGGTTACCTTCGAAAGTTTTTCAACACCGACAATCAATACATGCTTATATGCACCTGTCTTAATGAACTGCTGTGCAGTGATCATTGCATACATAAAACCAGCGCATGCAGCACTTACATCCATTGCAGCTGCACTTTTCGCTCCCAATTTCTCTTGAATCATACACGCGACAGAAGGAAACGACTGATCCGGTGTAACAGTAGCTACAAGAATTAAATCTATCTCTTCAGCCGAAATTTTTGCATTTGCCAATGCAGCTTTTGCGGCTTCATAAGCCATATCTGATGTTTCAATGTCATCATTGGCAATTCTTCTTTCCTCTATACCTGTCCTAGTCCGGATCCACTCGTCAGAGGTATCCATCATTTTCTCTAAATCCGCATTTGTAACGATTTTATCGGGTAAGTAGCGGCCAAGCCCTAGTATTCCAGCGTTCATTTTGCCATCCCCTTATATTTTAATGAGTTATTATAAGCATCTATTATTACCTGGTACTAATTTTATATAAAAAAACACCTCCTTGCAAGAGATAACAGTTTGAAAGGATAAAAGAATCCGTTACTGAAGTCGGACAAATGCCTATGACAAGGGATTTTAGGGACATACATTATAAATAAAAGGAGAAAAGGAGGAATTATTGTGGACATCTTCAATCACAACAACCGGAGTAACCAGGATGATCATTTTTCGAATTTGATGTTTGGCAGGAAAAGTGAACCCCAACAAGAGGAATCGAATGTTGATTACATGCAATTGATGGAGAGCGTTGAAACATTGATGGGCTTATACGGTCAATACAAACCGGCCATTGATAAAATTAATCTGAACCCATTGATCGCCAAGTTCTTGAAAAAAGAATAAAAAAATGCAGGCTGTCCTTTTATTTGGACAGCCTACGTTTAATTAACGCTGAGCATCTTGTTTCCCAAGCTCATAAGCTTCTTGCATTACGTTTTTAAAGAGCTCCATGAATGGCTCTGCCATCTCCATTGAGAATGGAATCCCGTTTGCTTCAAGCTTCGCTTTAGCCTCAGGGAAGTACTTCATGGCGATCCCCATAAATTCAAGAGTTTTATCTGAACTCATTTTGTGTTTCCCCCTATCATTTGAATATCAATATTATCATAATTCCAGATGTCCCTTTCGTAAAGGGCATAAATATAATATCATGAATATCATTTGATATTAATTTCGGTCCTTGAACATTATAGTACAAAACATATAAGTTAGAGGCAAATATACAGTTTTGACCTTCTTAAATAACGAAAGTACTCGATCACAAAAAAATTGTGATTCGAATGTTCTTTGTTCATAATTGCCCTCAAATTTGATTATCCGGATTATCCAGCCATTCCCTCTTCAATCACGCTTTCTCCACTTTTTAAGTAAGTTTAATCGTTTATTATGTTTTCTTTGTAAAGCAATGCCTTCTTCTGGATCTATTTTGCTAGGCACCTCAAATATTGATCCTTTATTGATTTTAGTTGTTGATTGGGAATTGAATGAACCCAAACTTTCACCAAATATTAACTTTGCACATTTATTCCAATGATCATCTATACTGCTGCACAATTGGATATCCCTATCGGAAGAGGAAGTAAGCACTTCTTCCAAAGCATTCACAAAATCAGTGATGAAGAGAGCATCCCCAGTATATTCGTTAGCAATCGCCGGTTTGATATCAGACTGACCAAGTTGATTGATCCCAGCTTCAAAGCTCATGCCTTCCGATTGCCAAGGCCCATAAATCGTGGGTAAAAATATGATTTTTGCAGAATCAATTCCACGAATCGAGCTTAATATGGATTGAAAAATACTGACCTCTTCTTCAATTGGCATGAAAACAACAAAATTTGGCGTTTCATTCGAGCCATTTTTTTTGCATTTTTCAATAAAGAAAACGATTTCGTCTATAAGAAAATCGATTTTACCCATCTTTCCGCTTTGAATATCGTAACAAGATATGAACACAGTGTCCTGCTTTGTAATATCCAATAATTTAAGTTTATTTATCGGAAAGTAAATATAATTTGAACTTCTACCTATTTCAAGTTCCTTTTCTTCCATAATATATTTACTTGCTTCGGAATCAGTCCAATCAATTCCGATTACTTCTTCCCCTTGGTTCAAAAAGTATTGAGCCACATAGAATCCCACAAATTGATAAGCACCTATTACAATGTACGTTTGCATAAATACAGCCCCCTCGTATGCCATCCAGCCCACTTCATCCGGCACGTCTAGTTTTTTTAGATGCTGTATCGTATGCAAACTATTGTAGAAATATATCCATTCTCATAAAGACTCTTCATTCTCATTGAAAAACTTCTGTATTTGATAGGGGATTTTATACCGTTTTTCCGGTAATAAATACGTCAGCTGCAAGTCTGCTTTTCTAGCCAGTTGGATTTGCCGATAAAGGGAGGCTTGCTCTTTCCGCATGCTTCCAAAAACCTGAATCACTTTCATGGGGATTTTCTCAGCAATCACTGGATCTTCAGTGTCCATAATATGCTGTTCACATTCTGGTGGATCGAGCTCGTATGCAGTAGCGACCTCGGACAGCCATTTTTTATAGAAGAACTTATTTTCCTTTTCCTTCTCCAGTTGTGCTTTCAAGGAAAAAACCGGATCAATCAATACAACTGAACGTATTTTATTTCCAAGTTCATTCATTAGCTTTAAGGCAAGGAGCGCTCCTGACCCCTCTGCCAATATATGAACCCTTTGATTGACTATTTCTTTTTTCATGAAGAGAATATATAGGTTAAGGGAAAGGTTCAATGCTTTTGGGCTTCCCCAGTTGGCTCCGTAAAAATTGGATGAAAATAGAGTGTATCCGTATTCCTTTAAATATTCCAATATCTCCAACCTGCCAGGATGCTGCAGCCAAAAGCTGCTGTCTTTTTCGACAAAATGACTACGGTCTCCAATTACCAATACGGAAAAACCACTGGGCCGCTCTGGATAATAGATGATATTCCATTGGTCATCAATTTGAAAAGTTCGTTGTTCCATCGGTCAAACTCCTTTAAGGAATATTACTACTACTATATTAATTTATGACGAAAAATAGAAAGGGTCAGTGGAAATACCTAACTTCTTATCCCAAATTAACCAAATGGTGATGATTTTGTTTTATATTGGGTCCTATGATTTTCCATTTGACGTTTGGTACCAACTGGACTGTGCCTGAAAAGTTCTCTTATGATTTAATGTATGAATTATTTAAAGGTTATTATTAAAAACACGTTTTAACTGTATATTAATTATGGTAAGATAAAAATGAATGTAGTGGAATGAGGTGAAATTCGATGCGTTATGCTTGGGCAATTTTTTGGACATTCTTATTAGTGCATATGACTGTATATGTTGTTTCTTCCATGATCGGAGTTTCATACGATGCTAAACAGGGAACGATTTTAGGATTAGCTGCTGCTATCCTGATTTGCATCATCCCTGCTATTTTGCCTGCTGGGCCAGCAAAAGACTCTCATCAACATTAAGAAGCAAAAGAGGACATCCATTGAGGATGTCCTTTTTGTTAACCGTACTTTGCTTACGGTTAAACTCCATTTCAAATTTTTTATATGAGGACCAATTCATCATCATCATAATCAATCGTTATTCCTTCTTCATTCAGTCCAACTGTGCCAGCTATGATTTTACGGGCGATCTTCGTTTCCAGATGCTTTTGGATGAATCGCTTCAACGGTCTGGCCCCATATACAGGATCATATCCCTGGTCCGCAATGAATTCCTTGGCCGCTTCAGTGACATTAAGGTTTATATTTTGTTCAGTTAACCTTACCTGTAATTGAAAAACCATTTTTTCTACGATTTCTACGATTTCTTGTTTAGTAAGCGGTTTGAATAAAACAATATCATCTACCCGATTCAAAAATTCCGGACGGAAATGCCCTCTTAATTCTTTAAAGACTTGATCTTTTATCTCTTCTTCAATTCCACCATCCACTCGGTTGGACTGCAACAAGAAATGGGAACCGATATTTGAAGTCATGATGATCACTGTATTTTTACAGTTTATGGTTCTACCTTGGGAGTCTGTTATCCTCCCGTCATCCAACATTTGCAGCAAAATATTGAAGACTTCCGGATGCGCCTTTTCAATTTCGTCCAATAATACGACCGAGTATGGGTTTCTCCTAACTGCCTCCGTTAGTTGGCCTCCTTCCTCAAATCCAACATATCCAGGAGGTGCACCAACAAGACGGGACACGGAATGTTTCTCCATATATTCCGACATATCGATACGAATCATATGTTCTTCACTATCGAATAACGTTTCTGCCAAAGCTTTTACGAGTTCTGTTTTACCCACACCCGTCGGCCCCAGGAAAATGAATGAACCAATCGGTCTGTTTGGATCTTTAATTCCCGCCCTTGCCCTTAATACAGCATCGGATACGAGTTCCACCGCTTCCCCTTGACCTATTACTCGTTCATGAAGGATCTCAGATAGTCGAAGCAGCTTTTCCCTTTCACTTTCCACCAGCTTGCTTACAGGAATCCCCGTCCACCTTGCAACGATCGAGGCAATTTCCTCCTCCGTCACTTCTTGGCGAAGCAACCGTGATTCCTGTTTTTCCTTTTCCAATTCATCTTCCATGGCATCCAACTCTTTTTGAAGCTGTGGAATCCTTCCGTGCCGAAGTTCCGCTGCTCGGTTAAGGTCATAGTCATTCTCTGCCTGTTCCAGTTCATGACGCAACTTCTCAAGTTCCTCACGTTGATCCTGCACTTTTTGAAGCGCCGACTTTTCCATTTGCCACTTGGCTTTCATGCCATTCGCTTGATCCTTGAGTTCTGAGAGTTCTTTTTGAAGCACTTCCAGTCTAGCTTTGCTTTGAGGGTCCTCCTCATTCTTCAAGGCCGCTTCTTCAATTTCAAGTTGCATGACCCTTCTCGTGATTTCATCCAACTCAGATGGCATTGAATCGATTTCCATTCTGATCATCGCACAGGCTTCATCCACAAGATCTATTGCTTTATCCGGCAGAAATCGCTCCGTTATATATCGGTTCGAAAGGACAGAGGCAGCCACGATCGCCCGATCATGAATCCTGACACCATGGTGAATTTCAAACCGTTCTTTTAGCCCACGCAAAATTGAAATCGTATCCTCCACATCTGGTTCCGGAACCAGAACTTGTTGGAAACGGCGTTCTAGAGCCGGATCTTTTTCAATATATTGTCGATATTCATCAAGGGTTGTTGCACCGATACAATGCAGCTCGCCACGCGCAAGCATCGGCTTTAACATATTCCCTGCATCAAGTGCGCCATCCGTTCTGCCAGCACCGACAATTGTATGCAGTTCATCGATGAATAAAAGAATTTTTCCATCACTCTTCTTAATTTCATTCAATACCGCTTTAAGACGTTCCTCAAATTCACCGCGGAATTTTGCCCCTGCGACAAGTGCACTCATATCTAGTGAAAAAACGGTTTTGTCCTTTAATCCTTCCGGGACATCCTTCCTGACGATCCTTTGCGCCAATCCTTCGACAATCGCTGTCTTACCAACACCAGGTTCTCCAATTAATACGGGGTTATTTTTTGTTTTACGTGATAGGATCCGGATGACGTTTCTGATTTCCGCATCACGACCGATGACTGGATCGACCTTCCCTGATTTAACTTCAGCAACAAGATCTCTGCCGTATTTTTTCAGTACTTCATATGTGCTTTCAGGATTTTGACTAGTCACCCGCTGATTCCCCCTTACATCTTGTATAATCCGTTTTGCTTTTTCGTAATCGATTCCATGTGATGAGAATAGTCTGTTTATATTCGTGTTATTGCCCTTCAAGGACGCCAGCAGCAAATGTTCCACAGATAAATATTCATCTTCCCACTTCTGCATTTCTTTTTCGGCAACCGTCAAAATTTTCTGTAAGGAGGATGACATGTAAACCTCAGAAACACTCCCACTCACTTCCGGTAATCGATCCAATTCTCTATTAAGCCCTATATCAAACTGATTCATCGGTTTATCAGATTCCGATAAAATCCTGATCAATAAACTTTCATCCTGTTCCATTAAGGCCTTTAATAAATGAAGCTCCGTCAGCTCTGGATTCCCTCTATCTTTGGCTAGTTCCTGGCCGCCAATGAATGCCTGTTGGGTTCTCTCCGTCATTTTATTCATATCCATCTTAAAACCTCCCATTCATCTATATCATGAACGAATTCACTCTTGGTTTGACCAACTTTGACCTTTATATTTTCATTATACTTCTAATTTCCCCTATGTAAAGGAAAGTTATAAAAAATGCAGGGAGGTATGGAGGATAAACGAAAAAAACCTTTCTTCATATAGAAGAAAGGCAGACCCATTTGTAAAATGCATAAAATGCCTTAGCACAGTATTTAGATGAAACAAAACGGATTATGCTTTCACGGCCGTTTTATTGTAACCATGAAATTGATCGACGAATTGGAAATCCTTGTCCGTGCGACCTGTAAGAATCGTATCTCGGAGCAGAATGCCTGCATCGGTCGTATTGTGAATGATTTCCCCCCAAATTCTTGCGTTTGTTTGAACATTAGCCGTACGCGGAATGCGTTCCTCGTGATATTCCAAAAATGCCTGTTCAATGTCATTTCCATGCTGATGAAGCATATCCGACAAATAAGCTGCATCTTCTAACGCCTGGCAAGCCCCTTGTGCCAAGTATTGAAGCATCGGGTGTGCAGCATCGCCCGTAAGCGTAATTCTTCCTTTTGTCCAATTATCAATTGGTAATCGGTCATACATCGGCCAGCGGCGTTGTCGTTGAATAAATGAAATCGCATTCTGAACAAGCTCACAAGTTCCGGCAAATATACGGTCCATTTCTTCCGGGGTTCCCCATTGATCTGTTTTTTCGTTTTCTACCGTGTATTGAGAACTTTTGAACACGACTACTTGGTTGTATAGTTCCCCCCTTCTAACCGGGTACTGAACAAGATGAAGGTTTGGTCCAATCCACATATATACATCATCTAAATCTCCATGGCTCGTAACCTCTTCCATCGGGATCGCTCCTCTGTATGCAACATATTGCGAGCAGACCGGTTGATCTTCGACAAAAAGTTTCCGTGCTTTGGACCATAATCCATCAGCTCCGATGACAGCCGTTCCTGAATGTTGGGACCCATTGGCAGAAGTAACCGTCACTTCCCCTTCATTTTCCACTGTATCAATAATCGTTTGGTTCGTTACCAGTTCGATATACGGGTTATTTTCACAGGCTTCAGCCAGTACTTTATGCAAATCGGAACGATGCAAAACAACATACGGTGCTCCATATCTTTCCTTATAAACATCACCTAAATCCAAAGCGGAAAGCTCTTTGCCGGAAAAGGCATCCATCAGCACCAATCTTTTTGGAAATACTGCAATTTCATTGATTTTATCCATGACGCCTAAACGCTGTAAAACGTTGGTGGCATTTGCTGCAAGCTGAATCCCTGCACCAATTTCACCAAATTCGGGAGCTTGCTCCAAGACTTTTACATACTGTTTTGTTTCTGCGATTCCTAAAGCAGTTGCCAATCCGCCAATTCCCCCACCGATAACGATGAATGGTTTTTTTTCTGTGTTCATCATCAATTCCCCCTAAATTAGTTGCTTTTAGCCAAAGTTGCGAAACAATATATAAGTAAGCGTTTTCATTCGACTGGGATATATATTCATCAGGAACAAGATGAAAGCTGCAAACAGATTATTTTCAAACCAAAACCGGCCTGAATTCACTTTCAACCTTTTGGTAACCATTGTTTGCTTCAAATGCCTGTTGCTGTTCTAAATCGAATCTCTCCATTATCGGTAGGTCGTTTACCGAGAATAAGTAAGAATCCGCTTCTGCAATGTGCTCATGCCAAGCCCAATTCGGAACGACGAAATAATCTCCCTTGGACCAGTCAAAACGCACTCCATTAATGACCGTATAGCCTGAACCTTGGTGCACTTGATAGATTGTGGAATGGGTATGGCGATGTGCTTTGGTATGGAAACCTTTTGGAAGTTTCTGCATCCATGCCCCCATCGTCGGATTGGCCGTTTGTCCATTTGAAGGATTGATATATTCCACTGCAAAACCTTCATATGGATCTGGTTCAAAGTTCATTAATCCTTCTATCGCTGCTTTGGTTCCTTTCCACTTGTAGTTGGCAAGCGGTGCCACTTGTGAATAACGATCGGATACTGGACGAACCATCCCGCCTTGATAACGGAGCTCCGAAAAATTATCCGGCCGTTTAGGCGTTTCAATCCGGTCTGGGTATGGTTCAAAGAAAGTGCCGCCTATGGAATAGATAGTTGGAATATCAAGGGCGTCCATCCAAATCATCGGTTTTTCGCCAACATGACCATGACCATGCCATAGGTTTTTCGGCGTGATCAAGAAATCTCCTTCTTCCATGAAGATCCTTTCTCCCTGCACGATGCTGTAGGCACCTTTACCATTCGTAATGAAACGAAGAGCACTTTGAGAGTGACGGTGGGAAGGAGCCACTTCACCTGGCAACAACAGCTGAACCGCTGCGTAAAGTGTTTGTGTTGTCGAAGCCCATCCCCATGGCTGACGATAAGTTAAGCCAGGGTTTTGAAAATAAATGGCCCTGCGCTCCCCTCCTCGATCAGGTGTGAAGATTTCTGCTGCTTCCATCAACTTTTTTGTCAAAAGCTCTTCTTTCCATAAATAAGCATGGGCATGAGGTTTAGGTTCATGGTCCATCAGGGCGGGAATGGCTTCCCACAGAGGCCCAAGGTTATACTGCTGGATATCCTTTGTAAAATCTTTTACGATTGTACTGTTCATGTATTCCGATTTTTCAGCCATATTAATCCCTACTTTCTTTTTTATCTTTCCTCACTGGATTTTAGAAAGATTTCGCTTGATTTGATCATAGTGTCCTGAAACATGCTCATCGATGAAGTGATCCACAATATAAGAAACTGGTTTGTTTCCGAATTTAGCGAAATTCCGGTGTGGCGATTCTTTAGAGAGTGCTTCTTCTTCTAAATTCCCAAGCCTGCTCTCCACTTCATATTTAAGCTCCTCCACTTGCTTCAAGACATCATCAACATCAAGTTTGTCAATATCACCGACTGCTGCCAATCGGGCTGGATCTTGCAATCCACGCCCCCATTTGGCCCCAGGCTTTGCTATTACTGTTTCCACTTCACCTAACCAATAAGGAATGGCTTCAGCTAAATGGGAAAGTATCTGCATGATGGACCATTCCTCCTCTGTAGGCTTTAATCGGATCGTCTCTTCCGGAAGGTTTGCGGCTGTCTCAAGAATGTGGTCGATTGATTGTTGAACCGATTGGATTGATGTCCCGATCTCCTGATAAGCCATTTTATTTTCCCTCCCCGACACGTCGAACACGGTTTTCAAGATAACCTATTTTGTCGATTTCGATTTTGACAACGTCACCATCTTTTAAGAACACTTGTGGATCACGGGCTACTCCTACCCCACCAGGTGTTCCTGTAAGAACGATGTCACCAGGTTCAAGCGTCATTAAATTCGATAAGAATTCAACTAAATATTTCACATCGAATACGAAGTTGGATGTATTCGTTTTTTGGCGTTCCTCACCATTTACAGTTAATCGGACATTTAAGCCAGATGGATCGGATAGTTCATCGGATGTGACTAACCAAGGACCCATCGGAGCACTTCCTTCAACCGTTTTCCCTTGAAGCCATTCAAGTGTACGCCTTTGGATATCACGATACGTAACATCATTGGCAATTGTATAACCCGCTACATAATCAAGTGCATCTTCTTGTGAAACATTACGTGCCTTTTGTCCGACTACAAAAGCGAATTCCGCTTCATAATCCAGTTGTTCAGAAATCGGGAAAAACGGAATGTCATCCTGCGGACCGATTACTGCATTGGCGAACTTTGCGAATACCACAGGGAATGGCGGTAATTCGCGGCCCATTTCAGCAATGTGCTTACGGTAGTTATGTCCTACACAAATAATTTTACCTGGCTTTTGGACAGGTGCCTCAAGCTTTATATCTTCAATTGGATGTATCAATTTATGTCTGAATGAATCACGATTGTTAATTGCGTAGTCAGCAGCCTTTTTAGCGATGGAAAGGCTTTCATTCCCTCCCTCTAAAAATGCCTCCATTGTTGCTGGTACATATGCCTCAGCGATTTGTTCACTGCGAAGTTTCCCTTCGCTTTCCAGAAGCGCTTGATAGGCATAGTTCAAGTCAACTACTACATTATTCGGGTAAATTGCACCAATACGTTTAAATCCTTGAATGCTGAAAGTTACTAATCTCATATTTCATTCTCCTTTATTAATCTCGATTTTTAAAAAAACCTCTTCTTGATGCCACGATCCTAATTTGCGGGATAATTCTTTTAGATTTACTTCACAAACCAGAATATGAATGACTGTGCATCTACAAACTTCACTTATAGATAACACTGTTCACTATTTATATAAATGATAACTTAATTTTCGGAATATTGTCAAGAAAGTATTGCAAATTTTTGTGCAAATGTTATCATCTACACCATTATGACTACTTCGGAATCAATAAAATGGTCCGCTAAAGTTATTTATTTAAAAGGAAAGTATATTGATAGCTTCAAGCAGCCTCCGGTATTTCTTGCTAAATTTCATTTAAATTTTAAAGATTCTGATATACTAGACCTAAATTAAACTGATTAGGGAGATTGACATATGGAAATCGTAAAATCTGGTTCGACAATCCAATCATTACAAATAGGTATGGGCATTATCGATTTACTTGCTTCCCAAAGAAATCCTTTAAGATTCTCTGATATTCAAGAATTAACGGAAATAACGAAGAGTAATCTCTATAAATATTTGAATACTTTGACTCAACTCGAGTTACTTTATCGTGATAAGACAACAGGTATGTATCACCTTGGGAGCAAATTGATTCAATACGGCATGGCAGCCATCGGAAATGAGGACGTCACGAGCAGAATAACCCCTTATTTACAGGAAATCAGTCACCATACCTCTTGCACAGTCCTTTTTTCCGTCTGGACATACGATGGACCAATCACGGCAAAAATATGGAATTCCAACCAAAACTTAAACATCGGGGCCCAGTTAGGTACGCGTCTCCCCCCATCATCCTCTTCAGGAAAAGTATTCACAGTATTTCAGGATCCTTCCTTGACAGCGGACTGGATTGAAAAAGATCGTCATGTTACAGGCTCGTTCCTTAAAGAAACAAATGAATATGATGAAATTCGGAAATACAAAATAGCTTTTGCCAAAGAGCCTCTTGTACCATCTGTTTCCTCCATGTCCATTCCAGTTTTTAATTATAATTCAGAATTATTGGGAGCGATCACTGCCGTTGGATTCACTGAAAGCATTCCAGATCATTACGAAGATCCCTTAAGCCATTATTTAAGAAAGAGCTATTTGGAAATTTCGAAAATTTTCGGTTTTACCGCTGAATAGAAAAAAGCAGGAAAAAGGATGGCGATCATTCCTTTTTCCTGCTTTTTAATTTTTCATGGCTTTCGCTGATATGTCCATATCCGGTTATGATTAGACGTTTCAGGAAAGGCATCCCCTGCATCAAGCTTAACCATTTTCGGATTCACTACCGTGCTGCCCGTTTCACCGATTTCTACATAGGTCCCATTATTAGGTGCCTTCTGGCCTGGCTTAAATTGACGATTTTGCCCCATAGATTTCACCCCTTTACATGCTTTCCTTGTTATTATTACCAGGTTACTTTCTTTCATGTCTGAAAAATTAAGGAATACAGGAAATTCGGCTGAATTAAAAAAGCGTCTGTTCTCTGAGCAGACACTTAGACTGGTAAACCCAAGTATTGATCCATCCAGTTATTATTTCTCTAACTGCTACAAATAAAATCAAAAAGGTTTCGGAATGGGACCATTCCGAAACCTTTTTTTCTACAAACTGAGCGATTGCTCTCTGAGCAGACACTTTTTTGGTTAAGACATTAAATCCACTAGAACCGCCTTTTGGGCATGAAGACGATTTCCTGCTTGGTGGAAAACGACGGAATTCGGTCCATCGATGACTTCAGCTGTTACTTCTTCTTCCCTGTGAGCAGGGAGGCAGTGCATGAATAAATAATCTTCTTTGGCATGTTTCACAAGTTCACTATTGATTTGATAATCTTTAAAGGCTTCTAAGCGAATACTATTCTCGATTTCCTGCCCCATGGAGGTCCAAACATCGGAATAGACGATATCCGCATCTTTTATAGCTTCTGAAGCTGAGGTTGTCACCACAATTTCACTGCCAGTCTCTTCTGCCACTTTTTGAGCATAGGCAACGACCTTTTCATCAGGTTTGTAGGCCTCAGGGCATCCAATGGAAAAATCCATTCCCATTTTTGCGCAGCCGACCATCAATGAATTGGCAACATTATTGCCATCTCCGATATAACTCATCTTCAGGCCTTTTAGTTGCCCTTTTATCTCGATGATCGTCAAGAAGTCAGCAAGTACCTGACAAGGATGTGCAAGGTCTGTTAAACCATTGATGACTGGGATAGAAGCATTTTCCGACAACTCTAGGATTTTTTCATGCTCGAAGGTACGAATCATGATCCCATCAATATATTCGGAAAGGACTTTTGCAGTATCGGAAATAGTTTCCCCGCGTCCAATTTGCAAGTCATTACCACTTAAGAACAAAGCGTGTCCGCCAAGCTGCATCATCCCAACTTCAAAAGAAACACGGGTACGGGTAGACGATTTTTCAAAGATCATCCCCAGCGTTTTCCCTTTTAAAGGTGTATATTCCTCGCCAGCTTGCAATTTGCCTTTAATGGTCTGTGCCAGCTTTAACAAATCCGCTATCGCAGTGGGTGTTGACTCCTTCATGGTCAAAAAGTCTTTTCCATTTAAAATCTTCGCTTGTGTCGGTGCCGTCATTGAACTCATACTTGTGACACTCCTTCCGAATATGATACAAGCCATTCCTGAAGCGAGATAACCCCTGGATCAGCATTTTCTAACGATTGTAGATAGGCTTTGAAAGTCTCTTCTTCCGTAAATGCCAGAAGGCGATATTTTGCTGCCATTAACCTTAGCTTCTTATCTTCTTCTGTTGTTCCATATGCCAAAACGACCGATGCATTCCCTTCATTTAACCATTTATCAAAATTTGAATCCCCCAGTGTCAAACCTGCTTCACTGATTTGCACTAGCAAATCTTCGCCTAATTTGACTGATTTGGATTGATAAACACCTGAATTATGATTAGCATTTTGAGCATGGAATACTTTTGTCAATGCTTCTTTTACCGTTACTCCGATGGCGATTCCTTCACCAGTTGATTTCATTTCCGGACCTACCTTCGAATCAAGGCCGCTTAGTGCAAATGTAGAGAATACTGGATATTTGACGACTGCATATGGAATTTCTTCCATTAAGCCCGTTTTTTCGAACACATTCGACAATGAATATTTCCCAAGCAATATTTTTGTCGCTATTTGCACCAAGGGTACATCGGTGACTTTACTGATGATTGGAATTGTCCGACTGGCGCGAGGGTTTACTTCCAATACATATACACTATTTCCTTTAATCACGAATTGAATGTTCATAAGTCCTTTATAACCAAGCTCGATTACTAGTTTTTTCGCATATTGGGTCATTTTATCTTTGATTTCATTGGTTAATGATTGGGCTGGCAGTAATGCCATGCTATCCCCTGAATGGACGCCTGCTTTTTCTACATGTTCCGCAATGATTGGAATATATACATCATTTCCATCAGCAATCAAATCGATTTCGGCTTCTTTCCCTGGAATATAAGAATCGATCAATACGGGGTATGCAAGTGCAGTCCCATTTTCCATTCTATTCAATAAGCTTTCCTTGGAGCGGATGATTTCCATTCCTTGGCCGCCAATTACATATGATGGGCGTAAGAGTACTGGAAAACCGATAGCCTCTGCACGGTCAATTAATTGTTCTTCACCATTAGCCATCGAACCCGGTACATGAGGAATATCCAGTTTTTGAAGAAGCTGATAAAAACGATCACGGTCTTCTAATTGATCGAGTGTATCGAAGGAAGTCCCCAACAAATTGACACCGTAATCTTCCAGGCCTTTTGCCAGGTTTATCGCAGTCTGCCCACCAAATTGGACGATAACATCTTCAATACCTTCAGCTTCTATTACATTAAGAACGTATTCCAGAGTTAACGGCTCGAAATAAAGGCGGTCTGCCGTGGCAAAATCCGTACTTACCGTTTCCGGGTTATTATTAATCATGATCGTTTCAACATTTTCATCCTGGAGTGCATAAACCCCGTGAACGGAACAGTAATCAAATTCTATTCCCTGTCCAATCCGGATAGGGCCGCTGCCAATCATCAAGACTTTCTTTTTATCCGTTTTTTTCTGTTCGTTCTCACCGAAATATGTTGAATAGTGATAGTTAGTATGTGATTCGAACTCGGCTGCACATGTATCAACCGTTTTGTAGACAGCCGTAAGACCAAGTGACTTCCGGTGTGCTCTCACTTCCAGCTCGCTAACATTCCATACGGAAGCAAGATAGCGGTCTGAAAAGCCCTTTTCCTTATATGACTGCAGTTCTTCCTTTGTTACCTGATCGATTCTCCTAGCTTCAATCTTCATTTCGTTTTGGATCAATGAATCAAAGGATTTAAGGAAGAAATAATCTATGGTTGTGGCTTCATGGATTTCTTCAATCGTCACGCCTTTTCTAAGCATTTCAAAAATGACAAATATTCGCTCATCAGATTTTTCGGCAAGCTTCACCCAAAGCTCAGGAACGGTTTTATTTTTCAGCGATGATAGCTGCAGTCCATTCGTTTTTAATTCCAAAGAATCGACGGCCTTTTGGACTCCCCCCTCAAAACTGCGGTGTAAAGCCATCACTTCACCTGTCGCCTTCATTTGTGTTCCCAATTTGCGGTTGGCGGTCTTGAATTTATCGAATGGCCATCTCGGGAACTTCACCGCTACATAGTCAAGAGCAGGTTCAAAGCTTGAATATGTGCTTTTCGTTACAGGATTGACGATTTCCGATAAATGGTAGCCGACAGCAAGCTTTGCAGCTATGCGTGCTATGGGATAGCCTGTTGCTTTGGAAGCTAATGCCGATGAACGGCTGACGCGTGGGTTTACTTCAATTAGATAATATTGTTTGCTTTTCGGATCAAGTGCGAATTGAATATTACAGCCGCCTATGATACCTAGAGCAGAGATGATTTTAATTGAAGCGGAACGAAGCATCTGAAACTCATCGTCCGATAAGGTCTGTGATGGTGCCACAACGATGGAATCACCAGTATGGATCCCTACAGGATCAATATTTTCCATATTACAGATAGTGATGCACGTATTGATGCCATCTCGCATTACTTCATATTCGACTTCTTTAAATCCAGCTATGCTTCTTTCAATCAAGCATTGTGTAATCGGGCTTTCTTGGAGTCCGCCCCGGACAAGCTCCTTAAAGGTATCCAATGAATCAGCAATCCCACCGCCAGTGCCGCCGAGTGTATATGCGGGACGAACGATGATCGGGAAACCGATTTTTTCGGCAAAAGCTATCGCTTCTTCAAGAGTATGGACAATTGTACTGTCGGGAACGGGTTCACCTATTTCAAACATCAGCTCACGGAACAGTTCACGATCCTCCCCTTTTTTGATGGAGTCGATCGGAGTTCCCAATAATTTGACTTTATATTTTTCAAGTACTCCAGCATCATCCAATTGATAAGCAAGATTCAATCCTGTTTGACCGCCTAATGTAGCCAGCAGGCCATCCGGCTTTTCTTTGGAAATGATCTTTTCCAGTACATCAACTGTTAAAGGTTCGAAATAGACAGCATCCGCATTCATATCATCAGTCATGATTGTTGCCGGATTGTTGTTGACCAGTATGACTTTATATCCTTCTTCTTTTAAAGCGAGGCAGGCCTGTGTACCTGCATAATCAAATTCGGCGGCCTGCCCGATGACAATTGGCCCCGAACCAATCACTAAAATGGTCTGTATCGTGTTGTCCTTAGGCATAGGCTTTTTCTCTCCCGCTATAATCATTTATCATTTGTAAAAAGTCGTTGAAGAGAAGTGAACTCTCGATGGGTCCTGGATTAGCCTCAGGATGGTACTGGGTAGTGAATATTGGCAGGTCTTCATGCATAAGCCCCTCAACTGTGCTATCATTCACATTCCTGAATCTCACTTGAAGAGATGTTCCTTCTAAGCTCGGTTCATCAACCTCATAACTATGATTTTGAGAACTCATATACACCTGTTTCGTTTTCAAATCGACCACGGGCTGATTCGCACCCCGATGTCCAAACAGCATTTTTTTTGTATTTCCCCCAAAGGCTAGGGCCGTTAATTGATGACCGAGACATATGCCCATCGTTGGGAAATTCGTAATGACCTTCTTTATGTTTCCTAAAAGGTATTCAAGCTGTTTTGGATCCCCAGGCCCATTTGAAAGCAAAATACCATCCGGCTTCAAGTACTTGATTTGTTCGAACTCAGTATCGAATGGAACGACTGAAACTCGGCAGCCTTGTTCAATCAAAGAATCCAATATGGATTTTTTATAACCGAAATCAATCATCACCACATGCTTGTCGCCTTCTCCAAAGCTCTCGACCACCTTTGTGGATACCTCAGATACATGGGCTGATAAACAAACCTGGCCAGGTTTGATAGAAAATTTTTCTTCGGCTGTGATGGCAGCCTGCATGGAACCTTCCTGTCTTATATTTTTAACGACCGCTCTTGTGTCAACATGGCTTAAAAGCGGAATGTTCCACTTGTCTAAATATTCACCAAGTGAATATTTAGCTTGATAATGGGAATGGCTCATATTCCCTTCATATACAATAACACCGGCAACATGTGGCTTCTTACTCTCAAAATCATTTTCATTGATTCCATAATTTCCGATTAGAGGATATGTGAAAACGACAATTTGGTCCTTATATGAAGGATCTGTCAATACTTCTTGATATCCGGTCATCCCTGTAAAAAAGACAATCTCTCCATTGATTGCTTTTTCAGTCGATTTAGTCAGCAGTTCCCCTTCAAAGACGGAACCATTCTCTAAATATAGAAAGTTTTTCATGATCTTCACCTCTTTAGATGCTGTATATTTATATATAGAATAGCATAATTATTCATTTTGTTCTATAAAAATTCATTAAATTTAAATAGTTTGTTTTATTGCCAATATTTTTTCAATTTTACTTATCGCCATATCGATTTCCGATTCAGTAACTGTCAGAGATGGGAGTAAACGAAGCACTTTAGGACCTGCACTCAACACAAGTAAGCCCTCTTCTTGAAGTTCCATTAAAAACCCCTGAACATCCTGTTTGCATTCAATCCCGACCATCAACCCCAGTCCGCGAATCTCTTTAACTTCTTCCGATTCCTTTAACGCTTTTGCCAATTCACTCTCAAGGTATTCAGCCTTTTTCACGGTCTCTTTTAAAAAACCTGATTGGAAAATTTCCTTTAAAACGGATTCTGCTGCTGCAACACTAACGGGATTACCTCCAAATGTGGATCCATGACTTCCAGGGTTAAAGAAATCCGACAGCCTTTCCTTTCCAATCATCGCGCCGATTGGCAGGCCATTTCCCAGCCCCTTTGCTGAAGTGATGATGTCGGGTTGGATATTAAAATGCTGGAATGCAAATGGTTTCCCTGTACGTCCTATCCCAGTCTGAATTTCATCAATGATAAGAAGAGCTCCGTGTTCTTGGCATTGAGTTTGAATCGCATCCAGATAGGATTGCTGTACAACATGGATGCCGCCCTCACCTTGAACTATTTCAATCATTACAGCCGCCGTATTTTCATCTATGGCTGCTATCATGGCATCATTATCATTAAATGGAACATACTCGAATGAAGCTAGCATCGGTCCGAAACCAGTCTTTATTTTTTCCTGTCCCGTTGCTGCCATCGTTGCAAACGTACGGCCGTGGAAAGACTGCAGACATGTGACGATTTTGCTTTTCCCAGTAGCTTTACGCGCTAGTTTGATAGCTGCCTCATTCGCTTCGGCTCCACTGTTAGCAAAAAATACCTGGCTTAAACCGGAGGCATCTGCCAGCATTTGTGCTGTCCGTTCCTGTATGGAACTTTGAAACATGTTCGATACGTGCCAATATTTATTAAGCTGTTTGGTGACTGCCATTTTTACCAACTCATGACAATGACCAAGATTCAAAACCCCGATTCCGGATGTGAAATCCAGATACTCTTTACCTGTTGTACTCGTAATCTTCATTCCTGACGCTTTTCTAGGCTCAATGTTCCACCTTGCATATGTTGGAAATAAAGAACTCATTGTAATACCCCTTCTTCCTGAAGAAATTTCGTACCGATGAATTGTCCGCCTTCATAAAAGTGATCTTTTCCACTAACGATCATCACTTCTTCAACCCCTTTATTCAGCACCGACAACGCAGTATTGACTTTCGGAATCATTCCTCCATGGATACTTCCATCCTTTATCAAATGCTTCGTTTCCGTTTCAGTCAATTCCTCAATGATCTGTTCATTCTTTAAGACCCCTTTAACATCGGTCACAAATAAACACATGTCTGCAGATAGCGCTTTCGCTACAGACCCAGCGGCCATATCAGCATTCACATTTAATTTAGTACCTTCTTCGGTAGTTGAAATTGGCGTCAATACGGGACAATAACCATTTTCGAATAATATCCCAAGTAATTCAGTATTGACTTTTTGTATCTCGCCTACAGCTCCAAGTTTCTGTTCATCGATATACTCACCTGTGAGAATCCCGCCGTCAGAACCATTTAAACCGACAGCCTTAATTCCGTGTGCTTCCAATTTATGAACGAGACTGCGGTTAGATTTGCCTGCCAGCATAAGTTCCACAATTCCCATCACTTCAGAGGTCGTTTTTCTTAAACCATTTTCAAAGACTGGTTCAATTTCATATTTTTCAAGCATCGAATTTATATCAGGGCCGCCTCCATGAACAAAGACAATTTGGTAGCCGCGGTTTTGTAACTCTATAACACTATTGAAAAACGACTCCGATAACTCATTGATGATACTGCCGCCGCACTTTATGACTAATATGTTCATTATTTTCCCCCCTTACGAACGATAGCTTCCGTTTATTTTTACATAATCATAGGTTAAATCGCAGCCCCATGCCGTTCCGGATTCATTGCCATCTTTCAAATAAACATGAATGATGATACTTTCATTTTCCAAATATGCTTTGGCTTCTTCCTCAGAAAACAGTACTGGCTCACCATCTTTAAGTACGACAATATCACCAAAAACAATCGTCGTTTGATCCGGATTGAATCCCACTCCGCTTCTTCCCATCGCCGCAATGATTCGTCCCCAGTTTGCATCCGCGCCAAAAGCTGCCGTTTTCACTAGATTTGATCCAACGATCGTCTTCGCCATCATCTGTGAATCTTGCTTCGTAGGCATGCCATGAACATTCACTTCTATCAGTTTTGTGGCACCTTCTCCGTCTTTCGCAATTTGTTTTGCCAAATTCTCGGATGTTTGTTTTAATAATTCCAAGAAGACAGACCATTCTGGATGGTTAGCTGTCAAAGGTTCATTTTTCGCTTCTCCATTCGCAAGCACTAACACCATGTCGTTCGTTGAACAGTCACCATCAACCGTAATTTGATTGAATGTATCGTTGGTTATGGAAGATAGTGCTTGCTGTAAATCATTCGGTTCGATGACGGCATCCGTTGTAATGAAACCGAGCATTGTTGCCATGTTTGGATGAATCATTCCCGAACCCTTCGCTGCTCCGCCCATTTTCACGGTTTTACCGTCTATAATTGTTACATAACCACAGCTCTTCGTTACAATATCCGTTGTTAAAATGGCGTTACCAAAATCATCGGCAGCTTCAGGTGAATTTTCTGGCTGCAATGACTCTATCCCTTTTCTAACTTTTTCCATTTTCATAAATTCCCCTATTACTCCGGTAGAAGCCACTGCAAATGAATGATCCTCCATACCGAACTTTTGAGCCGCAAGCTTCCTCATTTCATATGCATCTTTTAGACCCTGTACTCCTGTACAAGCATTCGCACAAGCACTATTCACTACAATGCCGTGAAGTTTTCCAGAAGCGGCAATGCTATCTTTCGTTACATTGATTGGAGCGGCTTGAACAACGTTTTGTGTATAAACCGCGGCGGCCGACGCCGGAACATCGGTAAAAATGATGCCAACATCCTTTTTGGAGTAGCGCAATCCTGCATGGACACCTGACGCTTTGAATCCTTGAGGCATTAAAATGTTTCCTTCTTGAATTTGTTTGATTTCTTCAACTGGCTGTAGTGTATTCATTATTTCCCTCCAAAGTTTATGGATATAGCGGACTGTTCCATAGTCCTGCCGTTTCTTCTAGTCCCATTAATATATTTGCATTTTGAATGGCCTGCCCTGCAGCACCCTTCACTAAATTATCAATAACCGAAACTACCGTTACCCTACCTGTTCTTTCATCATATGCGACACCAATGTCGCAAAAGTTCGATCCATATACCTGTTTCGTGGATGGGAAGCGATCGAGCGGCTGTACCCGGACAAAAGGATGTTTCTCGTATACTGTTTCGTATAAATCCTTTAATTCAACATTTGAGGTTTCCCGATTTACCTTTATATACATCGTTGCCATAATACCTCGTGTCATTGGAACCAGATGGGTATTAAAGGTAATAGGTTGTAAATCAGCTGACCATCGTCCAAGCTGTTGTTCGATTTCCGGTATATGTTGATGTTGATTTACCTTATATATCTTAAAGTTCTCATTCATTTCACTATAATGTGTAACAGCCGAAAGTGATTTACCCGCCCCTGAAACCCCGGATTTTGCATCGATGATCACTTCTGCAGCTGCTCCGGCCAATCCTTCTGTGAATAGAGGGGCAAGGCCTAAAAGTGATGCGGTTGGGTAGCACCCTGGATTTGCCACAATCGCCGCTTGCCTTATTGCTTCAGCATTCCATTCAGCCAAACCGTATACGGCTTCTTCAATAATATGCTGTGGCGCGGCTGTTTTTTTATACCATTGTTCATATTCACCTGGGGTTTGAAGCCTCAGGTCTCCTGATAGGTCGATTACTTTAATGTCAAGGTCCGAAAATTCCGAAATCAATTGTGAGGAAACACCAGAAGGAGTTGCAAGAAATACAATATCGGATTTTTTTGCAATCGCTTCCGGATCAATTTCTTCTAATTTATCTTTCATATGCATTAAATGTGCATTTTCTTCATATAAATTTCGACCAAATTGGGATGAAGTATGCAATGATTTTATTTTGAATTGCGGATGATTATTCAAAAACCTTATTAGTTCTACTCCTCCATAACCCGTTGCACCTACTATTGATACGTTCATAAAACCATCTCCTATATTTCAAGTACCTGTCATTCTTTGATTCTACTATTATATGACTGAATAAAAATAAAATCAAATGTATTTTTATAAATTTCTAAACTTAACTTTAAAATGGGAAATTACCCATTTTAGCTTCCGTAATTATCCAAAGTTGTTGACTACTAGTGTTTTTTCCGTTTAAATCAAAGGTAGTGTAATAACGGTATCTGAAAGGTGGTCATACACATGAATGGATTTTCGTTATCTAATCGGCTGCATGCAATTTTAGATAATAAACAGCAAATTAAACATATGGAAAAAGGGTGCTTCCTTTTTCAGGAAAGCACCCCAGCAAGTGATTTGTATTACATTTTGAAAGGCAAAGTAGAATTGAGTAAGGTTGTTCCCGACGGCCGGGAATTAACTATACGGATTTGTTCGGAGAATGATTTGGTTGGGGAAACAGTCCTTTTTTCTCCAAATCCTAAATATATGGTGAATGCAAAAATGTTGGAAGATGGAACTGTTGCGGTTATTTCCAAAGAGGCATTAGAAGGGAAAATCGCCTCCGATAGCCATCTTGCAGTTGAAATGATGACATGGTTATCCGCCCAAAACCGTAAAAACCAGGCTAAATTCCGCGATATGCTCCTGCACGGTAAGAAAGGTGCATTATACTCCACCCTCATCCGTTTATCAAATAGCCATGGAACTGAAGTTGAAGACGGTAAAGTTATCAATCTTCCATTTACAAATCAAGAACTCGCCAATTTTTGCGGCACATCCCGCGAGGTAGTCAATCGGATGCTCGCTCAATTAAGGAAAAACAATGTCATCTCTATTAAAAAGGGCCGCATTACGATTCTTGACTTAGACTATTTGAAACAGGAAATCGATTGTGAAAACTGTCCAATAGAAATCTGTACCATCGATTAAATCCTCCCATAATAAGCAGCGAAATACATAATGCCTTACGATCTTAAAATGATCGGATTAATTTTCAGGCTCATTCATCCCTAGGACCATTGAATTATTTTCATTATTATGGGATTTGAATAAAATAATTTCACAGTCATCTAAAAATGCATAAAAAAAGCATAAAAATCCTTTTAAGCAATTTGGCAAGCATCAGTTGCTCTTATCGACTATACATATTAAATGAAGGGATGGCATAGTGCCATCCCTTCATTTTTTTACATTCATTCAGACGAAAGTCCTTATTGTTTTGTTACCCTCCAATGAATGACATTTCGATTTTTGCATGTTTCTTCAATGTCCCGGCGGCACGCTCATCTGAATAGCGGTCATCCCTATGGTTCCAAAGCGATATGATGTATCCAGTCAATTCTTCATCTGTCATGTCGGAACGGATTAATGACTTCAAGTCTTGCCCCTTTCCATTGAACAGGCATGTATATAAACTTCCATTAGCTGAAAGGCGTGCACGTGTACAACTGGAACAAAAAGACTCAGATACGGATGTTATGAAGCCCACTTCTGCAGTAGTGCCCTTATAACGAAAGCGTTTTGCCACTTCTCCGAAATAATCTTCTTCAACCGGTTCAAGCTCGAATTCGGTTTGGAGCAACTCAAGCAGTTCTTTTTTCGTAATGACATTCTTCAGCTGCCAGCCATTTGTATGTCCGACATCCATGAATTCAATATAGCGTAATTGAACGTCCTCTTCTTTACAAAAACGGGCCATCGGCAGGATTTGAGATTCATTGGTTTCTTTTTTCACTACCATATTCACTTTAACGCCAAGACCTGCTTCTTTGGCAGCAGCTATGCCTTCAATAACCGGCTTTATCCCGATATCTCTGCCGTTCATCTTCTTAAAAAGTTCATCATCGAGGCTGTCTAAACTGATATTCACCCTCTGTAAACCAGCTGCCTTTAAATTCGCGGCATGTTTTTTCAGGAACACACCATTCGTGGTCAATCCTATATCTTCAATACCTTCAATTTTAATGAGCTCTGAAATCAGTGTGGCAAGATCTCTCCGGAGTAATGGTTCCCCGCCTGTCAATCTTAGTTTTTTCACTCCTAAGCTTGCAAATATCTTTGAAAGCCTTACAATTTCCTCATAAGATAAAAGCTCACTTTTAGGCAGGAACTGAAAATTCTCATGAAAAATTTCAGCTGGCATGCAATACTGACAGCGAAAGTTACAGCGATCTATGACTGAAATTCTTAAATCCCTTAGTGGCCTGTCCAATGAATCTTTTATATGACTGTTCAATTAACCACTCCTAGCCATAAGTATTAGAAAAAAACCAGACCATAAAAAGTGGCTCCATTGAATGGATTCACTGTTTTTTGACTGGCTTTATATTTCTATTACAACATGGTCATTATTTGATTCCTAATGCAATTTTAGCATACCTGGACATCATGTCTTTCGACCATGGCGGACTCCAGACGATCTTCACATCCGTTTCCTTGACCTCTGGAATATCTTCTAGAACCAATTTCACTTGATCGACAATCGTCCCAGCAAGCGGACAGCCCATTGAAGTCAATGTCATCGATACTGTAGTCAGACCTTCCTCATCCATATCCACATCATATACCAAACCTAAATTCACGATATCTATACCAAGCTCAGGGTCAATGACCTGCTCCAAAGCCCCAAAAATAATGTCTTTTGTATCTTGATCCACTTCAATCACTCCTTTATGGAAAATCTCTTCCGTTTTAGATAGTCGTTGTCCATTTGGACTTTAACCTATCCCCGTATTAGAATCATAACAGATTTTGAATGAGCACTTAAGCTTTTTGCACTGTTGGCAGTAAATATTTCGCGAACCAGTCTGCAGTCATAAGCACGCCTTCTCTACTGACCCTATGTCCTGCCTTAGGGTCGAGGATAAAATTTATTTTTTCATTTGCATCATTATACCCTGCTTTGACCCCTTCATAAAAGTGATATGCATGTTGATAAGGCACAACTGGATCCTTAGCTCCATGCCAAAAAAGAAGCGGGCGGTTGGAAAGCTTATTTTGATTAAGACTCAAATCAAATGGCTTGAGCTGTTCAATCACTTTGGCTACTTCCTCATCAGTAGCGGGGAAATTAACTTTCCTTTTCTTAATCTCCTCCATTTGGAGCTCTGCATACGCGACATATGATGGGTTCCCCATTAAACTTACTCCGGCGGATATCCATTCATAAGCAGCCAGAGCCCCGTTCGTAACTATTCCCCCCATGGAGGTACCCGCTACACCAATTCTGGCAGGATCAATTAATTTTCTGGATAATAAATTATCCTTCATCAAAGATATATCCTGGATGGTTTGTAAAACCATTTCCCAAAACCGGGGCATCATTTGAGAATCACTCAAACCAGCTCCTCTTTTCCCATGATGAATTACATCGGGAAGAAGAACACGAAACCCCTTCTCAGCCAATAAATAAGCATAGTGAAGATTGTGTTCCTTTGCACTTTGAAAACCATGTATAAAAATAATAAGCGGCAATTCCTGATGGAAAGTGGTTTGCTCACTTAAGTGTAATACAGGAATATGTCCAATTTGTTCATTTTCAATTATTATCAATTTAACCCCTCCGAATGCTTTGTTCCGATCTTTACCTAAAAGAAGTTTCACTACCTTCTCAAAAAGGCTTAGGTTTCTTCATTCCATTCCTTTAAACCTATACTTCGCTTTAAGTATTATAATCCTGCATATAGTAATATCATACAGGAATGCATAAAGAATGAAAAAGATTTACATTTACTTTAAAATAGCCTTAACAATATTCGCATATAATGAAATAAAAAGAACAGAAGGTGTTTACATGACTGAGAAACATTTAATCGTCTTGGATCTTGATGGTACTTTACTTACAGATAAAAAAACAATTTCTCCAAGGACTAAACAAACACTACTGAAACTCAAAAAAGATGGGCATGAAGTTATGATCGCCACCGGTCGTCCCTTTCGCTCAAGTGAACTTTATTACCGGGAATTGGGATTGACTACACCCATCGTTAATTTCAATGGCGCTTTCGTCCATCACCCATTGCTGACAAGCTGGGGGGTGTATCACTCCCCATTGGATATAAGTGTTGCGAAAGAGATTGTTGAAGCGTGCGATCATTTTCAATATCACAACATCATCGCCGAAGTACGTGATGACGTTTATGTCCATTATCATGATGAAAAGTTGATGGACATGTTCAATGTAGGAAAACCCAACATGAAGACGGGTGACTTGCGCAATTTCCTTCAGGATTCCCCAACTTCGATGCTAATTCATACAGATAGTGAATTTGTAGGCCAGATTCGCCAGCATTTATCCGATGTCCATGCAGAATTGGTCGATCATCGCCGCTGGGCAGAGCCTTTTCATATCATCGAAATCATTAAGAGCGGCTTAAGTAAAGCCGTGGGTCTTAAACGGGTATCCAACTATCTGGAAATTCCTCAAAACAGGATAATCGCTTTCGGTGATGAAGATAATGATTTGGAAATGCTCGATTACGCGGGAACCGGGGTTGCTATGGGGAATGCAATCTCACCAGTAAAAACGGTAGCAAATACAACTACATTGACGAATGAAGAAGATGGCATAGCAGTCTACCTCGAAGAAAAATTCAATATAAAAACGTAAAACGACATTTTTTACCTTCATAATATCTCTCTTACAAGTTCAAACTAATATGGACAGCAGCTTCCTTCTGTTGTCGACAACGCTCAGAATCGGAGGAGATAAGTATGGGTAAAAGCAGTAAATCTAAACGATTTGTACAGCAGGGCAAAGAAAGTGTTGCCAGGCATGCCGAAAGAATCCCTTATCACACTACGTTTGAAGAAGCTGAAAAAGACAGGTTGAGAATTATGTCTGAACAAAGCTATGGTGGCTTCTAATGGGAAACAAATTATTCCAGAAAGCTAGAGAATTTGTTGAAGAAGCTCTCCACTCTGAGCATGACGGTGACCAGCATAAGACTGAGGATGTCGCTAAAAACGCTCTTTCATCGGCCTTTGCCAATACGACCGAGGCCGAAAAAGAACAACTGCGAGAACTCCAGGATGACCTGGAAAACCACTCGAAATAAAGTGAAAGCCTCCAGGATTCCTGGAGGCTTTCATTATGTTAAAATTGAATTGTTATTTTGTTCCTTTCCGCCTTTTTGTCCAATTTCCCGGCTTGTCGTGATTTATAGTGCCTTACGTCCTGCTTCTTGTCTCTCATTTTTTCTTCGTCAGCCATTTTTGTCACTTCTTCATAAGGTTTTAATTTGGCGCTTCAATATAAGATTTAGCCGATTTGTACACGCAATAAACTTAAAACGCCGAAAACTTTCCTTTTGTAAAAGTAGTGTAATGGCCTTAATTGTTAATTTCATTCCCTGCGGAAGGTACCAACGATGCCTGAAGTTTCTATTATGTTTGTGAAAGCGTGTGGATCCACTTCCTTGATGATCTTTTCAAGCTCATAAAGTTCATACCTTGTAATGACAATCAATAACATTTCCTTATTTTCGTTAGTAAACGCCCCTTTTGCCGGAATCCTTGTAATTCCACGGACTAACTGCGCGTGGATTGCCTGTTTAAGTTCTTCGCTTTTCTTTGTAATGATCATCGCTGTAAGCTTTTCATGACGAGTATGTATCGCGTCCACAACACGGGTCGATGTGTAAAGGGTAACAAGTGTATACAAAGCTTTTTCAGGTCCATAAACAGCGCCTGCCGTAACAATGATCACACCATTCAGCAGAAATAAATAAGTACCTACAGGTTTATCTTTCTTCCGTGATAGAAGCATGGCGATAATGTCCATTCCGCCAGTCGATGCCCCGTACTTCAAGGTGATTCCCACACCTACTGCAGCTATGACTCCGCCAAACACCGCATTCAATAATATGTCAGGTGACCAGCGAGTAATCGGAATGATTTCCATAAAAAAGGACATCAAGACAACGCTGAGAAAACTATAAAAGGTAAAGGACTTCCCAACTTTTCGCCAAGCAATGATCGTTACTGGAACGTTCAATAAAAGCAATAGAATGCCTGTCGATACATCAAAAGGTGCAAAAGAACCTATCATCCTCGATAGTAGCTGAGCCACTCCTGTAAAGCCGCTTGCATATACGTTTGCCGGTATTAGAAAAAAGTTCATCGCGATAGCATTCAGTAATGCTCCGACCACAACTATGATTATTTTCTTCATTTCACCACTGTACATCCTAAAAACCTCCATTTCACCCTTATCCTATTATCTTTTTACCCTTAATTATTTATTCTATTTACGTAGAGATTGAATTTTTACCGTTACGTGCTACACTAAAAAGTAGAGTGGTCACTCATTTTCTAAAAATTGTAAAAAGAAAGCAGGTGTATTATGGCTATCACAATTCTTGCAGATAGTGCATGTGATTTGCCATTGTCTTTCTATAAGGAAAACAATGTAACATTAATCCCTTTACAAGTCCATCTTGATGGGAGAAATTATGAAGATTTACTTACTATTAATTCTCACGAAGTCTATCAGGCAATGATTGAGGGAAAAGCCCCGAAAACATCGCAAGCTTCTCCAGAATACTTTATAGAACTTTTCACACAGTTTGCTAAGGAGAAAAAACAAGGAATATATATAGCCTTTTCCTCTGAGTTATCAGGAACTTATCAAACGGCAGTGATGATTCTTAATCAGGTGAAGGAAGAATACCCTGACCTTGACATAGAAATCGTCAATACCAAATGCGCTTCGATGGGAGTCGGTTTAATTGTAAAGAAAGCAGCCGACCTAGCAGCAAACGGTGCCTCTAAAGAAGAAATCCTAGCTGACATCGAATTACGCACCAGACATATGGAGCATCTATTCACTGTAGATAATCTTGAATATTTGGCGCGTGGCGGTCGCATCTCCAAGACCTCTGCCTTTGTAGGCGGTTTATTGAACATTAAACCGTTATTGCATGTTGAAGACGGGAAGCTTGTTCCGCTTGAAAAGCTACGCGGCAAAAAGAAATTGATTAAACGTGTAATCGAATTAATGCATGAAAGAGGCAAAAATTTAACAACCCAAACGATTGCCATCAGTCATGGTGATGATGAAGCAACGGCCTTGGAATGGAAGGAAGCCATTCAAAATGAATTCGGGACAACCGATTTCATGATCCATACAATTGGCTCCGTCATCGGTGCACATGCCGGTCCTGGTACAATTGCCCTCTTCTTCTTAAACGATACCCCTGAGAAATCATAAACATACATACTCCCTTCCATTATTGTGAACAATATATATTGATCATGATAATGGAAGGGAGTTTTCACTTTGTCAAAAACAACTGATAACAATAAAAGGCCAAAAGATAACCAAGCGATAAATGCTGAAAAAAATAGCGCATTTCAGGAAAACCTCACTGCAGGCAAGCATTCCTATTCGAAGAAAACGGACCATAAATGAAGCTCGGGGCTAGTCCCCTTGCTTTTTTAATAGGCTGTCACCGCTTTACCATATGATTTATATAGTTGTCTTCCCATCACACTTTCTCTATAATAAAGGAAATAAACCCTGCTGGAGGTAAGTGATGGCAAAGGAAAATTCATTTGATATTGTTTCGAAAGTAGACTTTTCAGAGGTAACGAATGCAGTTACCATGGCTATGAAGGAAATAAAGACCCGCTATGATTTTAAAGGGAGCATAAGCAGTATCACCATTGAAAAAGAAGACCTGGTTTTAGTGTCAGACGATGAATATAAGCTTGACCAGTTGAAGGATGTCCTCATTGGTAAACTCATTAAACGTGACGTACCGATCAAGAATCTGGACTATGGTAAGCTAGAAGGTGCTTCTGGTGGAACCGTCCGCCAACGGGCCAAGTTAATTCAAGGCATCGATAAGGAACAAGCAAAAAAGATCAATACCATCATTAAAAATAGCGGTCTTAAAGTGAAAAGCCAAATCCAGGATGATCAAATCCGGGTTACCGGCAAGAACCGGGATGATCTGCAAGGAATCATTTCCGCGATACGAGGCGCTGATCTGTCCATTGATGTACAATTCTTAAATTACCGGTAGTAATAAGGCCTCACCTGCTCAGGTAGGCCTTTTTTTATATGTAGCAGCTGCCTCTATTGTTTGTTAATACCCTCTTTCCCCTCAAATGAATCTCCTTCATAGAACATGGAAAGACTAGTCATGTTCCCCTCAGTTAAAACTATTTACCTTAGGACAATTTTAACCATTTTTTACATGTTTTATTTTTCCAAAAAGAAGGAATAGAAATAGTGTAGATAATTAAACAGGAGGCGTTTTAATCTTGACTAGTCAAAACCAAAATCAAAACAAACAAGGATTTCCACCTCAACATCAACAGCATCAGCCTGGAGTGGAAACAAAAATGGAACCGAACCCTGATTCAGTTAAATCTGCCTACAAAGGAAGCGGTAAATTAAAAGGGAAAACCGCAATCATAACAGGAGGAGACAGCGGAATAGGTAAATCTGTTGCCATTTATTACGCTAAAGAAGGAGCAAATGTGACAGTTGCATACTTGGATGAACACGAGGATGCTAAAACGACAAAAGAATTGATCGAAAAAGAAGGACAGAAATGTTTACTCATTTCTGGGGATATCGGTGATGAAGCCTTCTGCCAGGATGTCGTCAATAAAACGGTGGATGAATTCGGCGGTTTGGACATTCTAGTGAACAACGCTGGAGAACAGCATGTACAGACAAGTATCCTTGACATTTCTGCTGAACAATTGGAAAAAACGTTCCGCACTAACATTTTCTCGATGTTCCACTTAACAAAAGCTGCATTAAAGCATCTTAATAAAGGAAGCAGTATCATTAATACAACCTCTATCACAGCTTATCAAGGAAACCCAAAACTAATCGATTATTCTTCAACGAAAGGTGCAATACTAGCATTTACAAGAGCCCTTTCGAACTCCATTTCTAAAGATGGCATCAGAGTGAACGGTGTTGCGCCAGGCCCAATCTGGACACCACTGATTCCTGCCTCATTCGGTGAAGAGGATGTTGCCAAATTCGGTCAGGATACTCCAATGGGTCGCGCAGGGCAGCCTGAGGAATTAGCACCAGCCTATGTATATTTGGCAAGTGATGATTCATCTTATGTCAGCGGACAAGTCATCCATGTAAACGGCGGGACCGTTGTAAATGGATAAGGCCTTAACTGCCTTAACGACAAAAGCAGTGGACTTCGCAAATTGAAATCCACTGCTTTTACCTTTTTTCAAGCAGGATATTTCCAGTTTAAACGGAAATATATGTATGAGAAGGAGTTGTGTCATTTGAAAAATTTTGTAGATCCATGGTTCACCGTTCAGGAATTGGACTCAGAAACGTTCGCAATTAGTGAATATGGTCATTGGGAGAACGTCCACTCCTTTTTACTACTTGGGGAGACCCGGGCTGCGTTAATCGATACAGGGTTAGGCATCGATTCGATTAAGCGAATTACGGACCAGCTTACCGATCTTCCTATTATCGTCCTGACCACACATGTGCATTCGGATCATATTGGCGGTCATGGGGATTTTGATACAATTTATGTTCATGGTGATGATGCCGATTGGCTGATCAATGGCATTAAAGGTTTGACTTTGGAACAAATAAGAAAAGAAATGGCTCGGGATATCACCATACCCGTCCCGGAATCATTCGACCCTATTACATACAAGCCATTCCAAGGGTACCCTGATAAGCTCTTAACAGATGGGGAAACCATTGATCTTGGGAACCGCAGTTTAGGCATTTATCACACGCCTGGGCATTCACCTGGCCACATTTCTATTTTGGATAATGAAACAGGTTATTTATTTACTGGTGACCTGCTTTATTCAGATACACCAGTTTATGCATTTTACCCATAGACAAGCCCTCAAGACCTTGTGAATTCGTTAGAAAAAATCGCTAAGCTCCAGAAAGTCTCCAAAATCTATGGCGGACACAACCAGCTCGGCCTCGAACCAAGGATTCTTGAGGAAGTCCTCGAAGCCATTCAATATCTTAGAGAGAATAACTTAGTCAGACACGGAACCGGTGTACATACATTCAAAAGTTTCAGCGTGCAATTCTAGCAAAAGGGGTTCGGAATTAACATTCCGAACCCCTTTGGAAATTCCCTTTGAATTTTGCTCAATATTAAGGAATCGGGTCTCTACGAGCCATTTTTGGACCTTGCCATCTCCAATTGGCCATCTTCTTTACATTCATGGCAGCGAAAGTGAGGACCGCCCGCAGAAAGCAAGTGCCCTACGTTCCAATCAACGTTCAAATTGGACAAGCCATAAAAAAACTGTAGACAAACTCGATTTTCTTCGAGTTTTGTCTACAGACTGAAAGGGCATTACTTTTACGTAATGCCCTTTCGTTTAATAAGTCAAGGCCATCGCACCTTGCTTGATCGGTCTGCAAGAATGCCTTTCCACGAAATGATGTGGAATGATGGACCCAACAGGAGTATCTCCATTTTGCAGCATTTGAATGATACCCTTAGCTGCCTGATATCCCAAATCGAAAATATTAATATCTACAGAAGTCAGGGCAGGCAATGATAGTTCAGAGAAAATAACGTTATTGAAGCTGACGATGGACATTTCTTCTGGAGTGCGAACGCCCATCTCGCGAAGTGAATGCACGATGCCAAGTGCCATAAGATCATCACTGACCACCAAAGCAGTTGGCGGTTCATCGATGGCAAGCAATCGTTTTGCAGCTGCTTGCCCACCTTCATGCAAAAAGTCTTCATGCAGGGTATATTCCCTCCTTCGATCGATCCCGGCCCTCTTCAAAGCCCGTTCATATCCTAATAAGCGATCGAGCGTCATCACAAGGGTTACATCGCCTCCGATGAATCCAATCCTTTCATGTCCTAGCTGAATGAGATAATCTGTTGCCTGTTCGGCTGCCAAGACATTATCGTTATCAACATATGTTATCTCCTCGAGAAAATCATAGGGTTTCCCAATGATGACAAAAGGAAAATCCCTTGCCCTCAAATAGGTCAGAATGTGATCGTTCATCCTGGAATACATCAGGATTATTCCATCCACCATCCCCCCCTGCACCATGTTTACGACTCCTTCGTAGATTTCATCTTCGGTTTTTCCCGTGCCTAGCAACAGGGAATAATGGTTTTCCTGAGCTCCCTCACTAAGACCCTGGAGAATCGTTGGAAAAAATGGATTTTGATAATAATCATTTGACGAACTTGGCAGGACCAAGCCAATGATCCTGGTTGATTGATTGGCAAGACTACGTGCAATGAAATTTGGATGGTACCCTAATTTATTCATCGCCTTACGTACCCTTACCTTTGTTTTTTCACTTATTCGAGGATTATTTGCAATCACCCGAGAAACTGTTGAAGGAGCAACATTCGCCAGCTGTGCCACATCTTTTATTGTGATGGCCATGCATTTCCCCTCTCCCCTCTTAGCCTTTATTGACTTCATTCCAAAAAAGGTGAATACCAATAAACACTTCACTAATAGATTTTATAATTATACACTTGTATGTATTCATAATACACTCAGTCCAACAGATATATCCATACTTTTTTTTTTCCACTCGTCCATAATTCAGAAAATACTGACTTTTCCGTTTTTTTCATCCCTTTTTTTAAAATTAAAAAGAAGCTGATTTTGGATCAGCTTCTAAAAAAACGACAAGTCTTTTGGAAGGAAAGAAGTCAGACGACTAACCACATAGGGTTTTAAGGTAATATACAAGAAATCATTTAAAGGTCAATAACGATAAATCCTCGTTTCATATGGCCGTAAATCAATAACGGACCCTTCAGGACAATCATCATAATTAGCTAGTAAAAGTTCCATTTTACCCCAATGAGAAAGGTTGATTTGGTGGTGATTCATACTAAAGTTACATACTACCATCACTGAATTTTCATTCATACTTCTTGTATAAATATAAAGCTCAGGGTGATCTTCCCATAATAATTCATATTCCCCATAAACAAGGACCTGATGTTTTTTTCGAAGTTCAATCATCTTTTTATAAAAATGATAAATGGATGATGGGTCATTCTTCTGCTGTTCTACATTAATGGCGCGGTAATTGGAATTAACCCTCATCCAAGGTCTTCCGTGCGTGAACCCACCATTTTCATTTTCATTCCATTGCATCGGGGTTCGTGAATTATCACGGCCGCTATGCCAGATAATGTTCATGATTTCATCATGCGGACGGCCTTTGGAGGTCTCAATCCGGTAAAAGTTTTTCATTCCAACATCATCATAATCATCAATCGAATCAAATTGGACATTCGTCATACCTATTTCCTGACCTTGATAAATAAAAGGTGTCCCTTGCATGAAAAAGTATAGAGCCCCAATCATTTTTGCGCTTTCCAACCAATATTGATGATCATTTCCCCATGTCGATACACTTCTCGGCTGGTCATGGTTTTCAAAAAACAAAGCATTCCAGCCTTTGTTTTTCATCACTTTTTGCCATTTGGTCATTGTGCGTTTTAACCCCTGAACATCAACATCGTGATTCTGTCCCCTATTCCAAAGTCCAAGATGTTCAAATTGAAATATCATATTGAATTTCCCATTCAATTCCCCAACCCAATCTTCAGCCTGCTCAATCCTGACGCCATTGGCCTCACCGACCGTCATGATATCATACTTAGAGAAAGTCTCTTCTTTCAACTCCTGAAGGTAATCCAGAATCCCATCCTGATTGGTATGCATTTCAAACGCAGGTACATACTGATGCCAATAAGGATTGGGCATATCCGGCAAGCCCTCACGCTTATGAATATGAGTGATAGCATCAATCCGGAAGCCATCAATTCCCTTGTCGAGCCACCAATTGACCATTTCATACAATGCATGTCGTACATCAGTATTTTTCCAGTTTAAATCTGGCTGTTTTTCGGCAAATAAATGTAAATAGTATTGATTGGTCCTTTCATCGAACTTCCAGGCACTTCCGGAAAAGATACTTTCCCAATTATTAGGCTCCCTTCCGTCCTGCCCATCCCTCCATATATACCAATCCCGTTTAGGATTATCGCGGGACGAACGTGACTCGACGAACCATGGGTGCTCATCACTTGTATGGTTCAAAACAAGATCGAGTATCACCTTCATCCCACGTGCGTGAACATCTTTCAATAACAGTTCGATATCTTCGATTGAACCGAACTCATCGGATACGGCCTGATAATCACTAATATCATAGCCATTATCAGCATTGGGGGACTTGTAAAATGGACAAATCCAAATAACATCTATCCCTAAATCCTGCAGGTAATCGAGCTTTGAAATCAATCCTTTTATATCTCCGACGCCATCACCATTACTATCCATGAAACTGCGCGGGTAAATTTGATAGCAAACCGCTTCTTTCCACCAGGTCTTATTCATGCTGTACCCTCCCGATCCTGTTTTCCACAAAGCCTTAGGGACAATGTTTGGCAGCTACCGACATCGAGAGGTATATGATTATTTTGGTTGGTTCCGTTTTGAACGCTTAATAACCAAAGCAATGAATATACCAAAAATGAGAAGAACCAATCCTATAACTAACAGGTAAGGAATATTAATAATCGACTTAGGTGAAAGTGTGTAGACTTCCGTCGTCTCCCTGTCGATTACGATAGAGTAGCTGTTGTCCTTACTGCGGACCAGATCCCCATTCAGCATACCTCTCAACTCTTTATTCTTTTCAAGTTCCTTTTCAGTAAGGTTTATCGTTTGAGTTTCAGTCGTATTGTTCATGGCGACGACAATCGTTTCATCACCATACACACGCTTGAAAACCGAAGCTCCACCTTTTTCATATAAAAGCTCCAAATCCCCTTTTATCAATGCTGGGTACATGTCTCTGAGATCGGAAAGCTTTGTTATATATTCGACCAATTCCTGTTCTGTCTTAAAATTCATCAATTTATGATTATCCGGGGCACTATCGCCATTTAAGGCTATTTCCGATCCATAAAATACGATTGGCACTCCTGGCACCGTATAGAGATATGACAGAGCCATTTTCCATCTGGAACCTGGATTTTCGTTATGATCGGCTGCATCCTTGGTAAATCGGGGCATTCCCTGAGTGTCCATGAACAATGCCTGAGGAGCATTTCCCCCAAATTCATCTTCACTTTTCGCAAATGCATTAAAAACAGGTTTAAATTCTTTATCGGGTGCAGCAAATGCTTTCCGCAGCTCGGCATTTTGCGGATAAGCCATAAAAGCATCGATACCCGTCTGCTTGTAGCTTGAAATCAAATCGGTATCACCTTGTACATCTCCTATTGTATAGAAGTTTGATTTTTCAGATTTGACTGCATCCACAAATTCCTTCCAAAAATCTTTTGCTACGTATTGGACTTTATTTAAACGGTATCCATCAATATCGGTTTCCGTAATCCACCATTTGGCCGCATCAAGTAAATATTTCCGCGGTTCATCATTGTCTTGATTCAAATCCGGAAGACCATCAACCCATCCTGTTTCCAAATCATCCTGATTTCCGTCCTTGGAAATCTTTTTTTCTTCATGGAACCAACCTTGTTTTTCAGGGTCTGTCAGCCATGATGATTCAGGACCCACATTATTAGCTTGAAAATCAATGATCACCTTCATATCGCGTTTATGTGCCTCATTCACGAGTTTTTTAAACTCTTTAATTGTCCCATAGTGTTTATCCGTTTTATAAAAATCGGTCACCCAGTCACCATGATAACCATTTTCATCATTAGCGAAAATCGGTGAAAGGATGATAGCGGTAAAACCCATATCTTTTAAATAATTCAGTTTCTTCGTGACACCTTCAAAATCCCCACCATTAAACGCAGAAGGGTCATTGACATTCGC
This sequence comes from Peribacillus sp. YIM B13482, assembly GCF_042787975.1. NCBI lineage: Bacteria > Bacillati > Bacillota > Bacilli > Caryophanales > Bacillaceae > Peribacillus > Peribacillus sp. YIM B13482. The sequence goes on along the minus strand of NZ_JBHZPF010000004.1, from coordinate 64,678 downwards.
GTCTCCATTATTTTGTATATTACCATCGAAAAATCGGTCGACTAATAATGAATATACGATTTCATCCTTCCAAGTTCGTTGTTCTTTTTCAGCTGCTCCTACTGGAATGGCGTAAAAAAGAAGCAACGGAATTAAAGCGAGTGATAACACTCTTTTTCTCATATCCGCTCTCCTCCTAGCTATCTCTTTACGCCTTTAAGATTAGCCTTTTGGCCCCTTAACGTCAAATCCAAATTATAAAAAACTTTACACTAAAGGGACAATTTGGAGATACTGGTTACGCATAATGAATGGAATAAGCAGAACACGATTTTAACGTTCTTTTTTTATCGTTTTCACAGCTTTATCCAAAGCCCTTTTTGGTTTTGCTTTTTCAGTGGATATATCATCCATGGCAGAATTCATCGGTCCCCATACCTTATTCATTTCCGGAATATTCGGCACAGGTTCAGCGTATTGTATTTGTATGCTTAAGGCTTGTGCCCTTTTATCTTCATTGATTGCTGGGTTTTGTTTGATTGCCTTATTTGGGGGGATTTCCCCTGTTTTTTCATAACGCTGGATTGCATTATCATCGTTTGTCAAATATTCCACTAACTTCGTAGACCAGTAAGGATGTTTAGTGAATGCTGTTACATGCCAGCCTTTGATTTCCATGAACGTTTTCATTGGCTGACCATTTGGCAATTTGGGCAAAGGGGCAATTCCTGTATCCTTTCTCTTGGAAAATGAGTTACCGTCACTCATGAAAGAAGCCAAATTCCCTTGATCAAATAACTTCCCGATCGCTGCCTCGTCGCCTTTTGGAATCAAATCCGCTTTATACCATTTTTGGATGTACCGAGCCCCTTTTATTGCACTCTTATTATTCAAACCAATGTCCGAAGGGTCCAGATTTCCATCCTTATCTCTAAATACATAACCTCCCATTCCAGCCATCACTCCATACGCATCATGGAAATCATTCCATTTGGCATAGTAACCATACACTTTCCCTTTTCTTGATTTCTTCGCCATTTTATATAGGTCATCCATCGTTTCAGGAGCTTTAGCCATCAATTTTTTATTATAAATGAAAACGGAAGTGTTCACGGATTTCGGCAATCCAAATACCTTATCTTGATACATTTCCCCCCTGATTGAAGATTCAATGAAGGCATTTATTACTTCTTCATTCACCTTCACTTCCTGAATTAGGCCTTCCTTCACGATACGCCCGACTTTGTCATGGGAAAAAGTAACAACATCCGGGGCTTTTCCGTTTCCGATTGGCCCATCACGACGAAGCCGGTGATACATCTCGGTAGCTATTTCCAGCTCTTTATGCTCAACTTTGATTCCATATTCTTTTTCAAATGCCTCAATTACTGGCTTTAGGGCCTCGGCTTTACCTTTTTCCTCCCAAATGATCAATTTTTTCGGCTTCGCTTCATTACTGGCTTCTTCGTTTTTCTTATTTTCTTTCACTACTTTATTTTCCAAATCTGAACTGGATCCACAAGCACTTACAATAACGATCAAGAACATGGACATGAAAAAATGAAAAATCAGCTTCTTCATTTTCATTCTCCTTTTTAAAATGTTTATTTTATCATGTCCAAAAGCACCAAATAATACTGTTTTTCAGTTCAGCCAATCAAACAAAGTTCCTAAATGAAAGCGGCACCAAACCTATTGTTATCATTATATGAACAGCTTTGGTTTTTACAACATTTTCCTCGACGTATTTATTTCCTTGTAGTGATGAACACTTTTTGTTATTTTTTAGTTAATAAGTGCTTCTTTCAATTAAACTTGGGTATATGACCATATTGAAAAAAACACTTAAACCCGGCTAATTATAACTACATAGAGCCCTCCCTCATAAACAGCCTGAAGTTCCCTTTTTCAATTCACTTCCTCAAATACTTATAGAATTGGAGTGTTTTCAATGGAATTTTCATCCATACACCATAGACCTAATGACAATTATAGCTATCCCATCAACACGGAAACCCTACATATCCGCCTGCGTACGAAAAAACAAGATATCTCCTCAGCCGGATTGATTTTTGGGGATCCATACATTTCAGATAATGATGGTCAATGGCAGTACGAAGAACTTCCCATGAGTTTATCAGGCAGCGATAACCGTTATGATTATTGGCATATTTATGTGAAGCCCTCCTACAGAAGAATTCGATATGGGTTCAAGGTATCCTCAGAAGATGAAAGTGCCATTTACACGGAAAAGGGTTTCTTTAAAGAACCCCCCAGAGATCCCGGGAGCTATTTCGCGATTCCTTATCTACATCAAAATGAATTATTCGGAGCACCAGAATGGGTCAAAGATACGATTTGGTATCAAATTTTTCCTGAACGATTCGCGAACGGAAACCCAGACAATGATCCGGAAGGTGTGATACCTTGGGGTAGTGAAGAACCGGCCGTGGATAATTTTTTTGGCGGGGACTTCCAAGGAATCATTGAACATTTGGATTACTTAGAGAAGCTCGGCATCAACGGAATTTATTTCACGCCAATCTTCCATGCCTACTCCAATCATAAATACGATACGATTGATTATCGGAGTATCGATCCGCAATTCGGAACGAAGGAAACATTGAAAACACTAATAACCGAATGCCACAAACGGAATATCCGGGTCATGCTGGATGCCGTTTTTAACCATAGCGGCTACTATTTCCCCCCGTTTCAGGATTTACTCGAAAAAGGGGAGAAATCAAAATATAAGGATTGGTTCCACCCACACAGCTTTCCTCTTAAAGGAGGGGAAAGGCCAAATTATGAAACATTCGGTTTTTTTGAATCGATGCCAAAATTGAATACTGCGAATCCTGAGGTGAAAGAATATCTGCTCGAGGTCTCGGCTTATTGGATCAAGGAGTTCGATATAGACGCCTGGAGGCTCGATGTGGCAAATGAAGTCGATCAGCCATTCTGGCGTGAATTTCGAACAACGGTGAAAAATATAAAGCCTGACCTTTATATTCTTGGGGAAATTTGGCATGACTCGATGCCATGGCTTCGCGGCGATCAGTTCGATGCGGTCATGAATTACCCGTTTACCAACCAAGTTTTTCGCTTGGTCGCTTCACAAACCATCAATGCACGCGAGTTCACAGAAGAAATGACAGCCATCTATCACAGTTATCCTACCAATGTTTTTGATGTGACATTCAATCTTCTTGGCAGCCATGATACACCGCGGATTTTCACGGATTGCGGGGAAGATCTAGCTCGAACCAAGCTCATCCACGCAATCCTTTTGACATTCAATGGCAGCCCTTGTATATACTATGGAGATGAAATAGGCTTAACCGGAGGCATGGATCCAGGGTGCCGAAAATGCATGGTCTGGGAAGAAGAAAAACAAAATACCGAGCTTTTCAATGAAATTAAGACATTGATCCTCTTGCGAAAAGAAGAACGATTACTTGCCAATGACGGAAAGTTCAAATTCCTTGATACAGCCGGAAATGAAAATATTGTGGCATACCAAAAGTATAATGGAGAACGTTCTGTCCTGATCCTCATCAATCCGACGGATGTCCAGCAATCCTTTACCCTACCTTTTGATTTGAACGGACGTACACTAACCGATTTAAGAACAAAAGAAACCACACAGGAAGGTAAATTTGAATTGGGCGGTTATCAATATAAAATTCTCGCATTCAATCATTGAGGCAATGAAAACGGGGCAATGAAAATCATCGGCCCCGTTTTTTTCAATCGATTATTTGGATATCATATTCTTTGAACCATACATGGGTTTGTGCCAAGTGAGCGAGCAACTGTGGACCTGACATCAATTGCCCGAACCATGGCACTTTAAAAGCGGCACCTTTGGATTCTACTATATCCGTGAGCTTCTGTTTATCAAAGAACTCATGCAGGACCGAATTTTTATCCTTCAGCAAGTCCTTCAACAATGCCTGCACACGGTCTGTATATATAGGGTTATGGGTTTTTGGGTATGGACTTTTTTTGCGATACAATACCTCATCAGGTAAAAGCCCCTCCAACGCTTTCCTCAGAATACCCTTTTCACGGTTGCCTTCCATTTTCATTTCCCAAGGAATGTTCCATGCATATTCAACAAGGCGATGATCGGCAAATGGGACGCGGACCTCTAGACTTGCCCCCATACTCATCCGGTCCTTCCGGTCAAGAAGAGTCGTCATGAACCATAATAAATTCACATAGAAAAGCTCTCTCCGCTTTGCTGCCACACCATTTTCCCCTTCCAATTTGGGCGTTTCGGCAAGGGTGGTAAAATAGGCTTCCTGCGCATATTCCTCAAGCTTCAATTTCTCGCGCCATCCCGATTTCAATAAAGACACCCGCTCATCGGTCGATCTCATCCATGGAAATCCGGCACGATTCAAATCATCCTCACGATGAAACCAAGGATAACCGCCAAAAATTTCGTCCGCACACTCGCCAGACAGGCCTACGACAAAATCCTGCTTGATTTCCTTACAAAACCAAAGTAAAGAAGAATCGACATCCGCCATGCCTGGAAGGTCCCTTACAAGGACAGCCTCTGTTAAATAATCCGTTAACTGTTCTTGAGTGATGATCGATGAATGGTGAACCGTGTTAAAGGTTTCAGACATCTTATTAATCCAATGCCCATCAGAGTTAGGCTGAAAATCATTTGCCTTAAAATAGCGTTCATTATCTTCATAATCAATGGAATACGTATGAAGCTGGCCTTTCCCTTCTTTTTGATAGACGTTTGCTGCAATGGCTGTTATGGCGCTTGAGTCAAGCCCTCCTGACAAGAAAGTACAAAGTGGAACATCAGATACCAGTTGCCGCGTCACTGCGTCCTCGACAAGGAAGCGGACCTTCTCGGCCGTTTCATCAAGGGTATCTCGATGTTCTTCGCTTTTCACATTCCAATATCTCCAAATCCGGAGACCTTTCCTTGATAAGGTAAGCGCATGGGCAGGCCTTAACTCCTGGATATTATGAAATACGCCTGAACCTGGCTTTCTGGATGGACCAACACCAAAAACTTCAGATAGTCCACTGCGGTCGATCTCCGTTTTAACATCGGGATGGGCTAGAATCGCCTTCAATTCCGATCCAAAAATGAACCCGCCGTCCCTTTCCGTGTAAAAGAATGGCTTTACCCCCATCCGATCTCTTCCAACGAATAATTTCTGTTCCTTTTCATCCCAAATCCCAAACGCAAAAATCCCATTGAACAAGTCAATGCATTTTTCTTTCCATTCTATATAAGAAGTTAGTAAAACTTCTGTATCAGAATGACCGTTAAAGGAATATCCTTTTAATAATAGCTGTTTACGAATATCCTCGGTGTTATATAGCTCTCCGTTATAACAAAGCGTATACCTGCCGTTTTCGTGATATTTCGTCATCGGCTGTTTTCCGCCTTCCGCATCGACAACCGTTAACCGTTTATGACCAAAGGCAACATGGGCTTCGCACCAAACATTTTCCTCGTCTGGCCCCCGCTTTGCCAACGTTTTTGTCATGTTTTCCAGTGTTTTCGTTTTTGTCCGTAAATCTTTTTGAAAATGCACCCAGCCTGTTATCCCACACATTTTAAAATTCATCCTTTCTATCCGGACTATCAAAAAAATATTGGCTCCCTGTCTTAAAAAGATTTACAGTTCCATATTTGTAAATTCGAAGACCATTGCAAAGAAGATTTAAGTATCGATCAGCATCATTCCGTAAGACCCCCTGCCACAACGCCCGACGTTGTTAATGAATTGTTGAGCAAAGTATCCCGTGTTTAAACATAGCCTATGCAAAGACGGAAAGATGGTTATTTGTCCATAATATTTTAAAATATACAGTTATATTTTCATTGGATTTTGACTAAAAAGTAGGTGAGGATTCCACTATTGGAGGTATATGTATGAGTCAGCAACAACGAATCAAGTTAATGAACAGGCAAACAAGAGGCTTTACCGAAGGAACAGTGGAAAATATCAATCAACAATGGATTTTTTTCGATGATGAAACTGATGAGGCGTGCTCCATTGAAGACCACGTTGATAGCATCATTGAAGTGTACAGGGGTGGGCGCTGGCGGCAAGGAGTTATTGAAGAAGAGGGGAAAATCCTGCTTCACCGGGAAATCACCTTCTTAAGGGAAAATGAGCCCATTCGGATTCGCAAAAAACTGCTCTACTCTTTTGAACGTTTATTGGAAGAATTGAACGACGATTCCTTTTTCCAATTTGTAACGACCTTGAATTCACTTGATTTTTCTATTTATGATTGTATATATAGCTATAATCAGCTCACTTTTTTAAGGGCAGTCCCTAACCAGTCCGGCGTGAATTTCTTCACCTTTGATAACGAGAGCCAAATATGTCTCGTTCAGCACCATTTTTCTTATGGTAAAAAGGATCACGATCGTTTTGAATTCACACTTAACACTGGAAAAAGGATCGTCATTGAGAAAGTGAATTCACAATAACTTGTAAAAAAACGGGTAAATGAGATTTCCTCATTTACCCGTTTCCATTCTGTATTAAAAAAAGTCCATTCCCTGTGGCAGGGAAAGCCCTAAATAAAGGACGAATACAAACGCAACGATGAACAATATCCACATGGCACCTGTGCTTTTCCCTTTTTTCGTACGGACCAACACCATTTCCATCGCCGCAATCACGATGATTCCGACAATCATTTTCACTGCGTAAACACTAAAATTCGTGATCAGCATTCCGCCTGTAAGGAAAATCAATAGATAGAATAAACGTGTTATCATATGTAACATTTTTGCTTTCGGATTTCCGCTTTTAAGCATCGAATATGTGACAAAGAAAAGAATGATTCCGATAACCCAAGCTGTAATATGAATATGTGTAGTCATTTTTTTGCCCCCTCGTTCAGTTTCCATTTCATCATATCATAGGCTTTTACAAAAAAACAAAACTAAGATTCAGCTGAATAGGTAAAATCAACAATTTAATGAACATCATTTACATTTCTTCTCATCTAGTCATCATCGACGCATAACCGGTTTTTTACCATATGTAACAATACGCCATAAATATTCAACCGGTCCGTATTTATACAGACTCATCCACAATAAGGAAAGCAGCATTTGCAGGCAAAACAGGGCTAAAAGGAAAACAAATCCAGTCGTATATGAGACTGATCCATATAAACCAAGGCCATATGAATAAAAAATGGCCGTACATACGATCGATTGGAATAAGTAATTACTCATCGACATCCTTCCGATATACGAAAGGGGCCGGAACAGTCGGGAATCTCCTGCCTGTTCCGCCAAAAGCGCGATTGCCGTGATATAAAAAATCGTAAGTAGCGGTCCGCCAAAATAATCCTGAACGAATATCGTACCAAAATGGTATACCGTCACATATGGCAGGATCTTAATCGACAAACCAAGCAGCAAGCTTACGATCAATATCGCTTTCAACTGTCGTTTATATTGATTAATATTTTGGAGAAAGCCTTGCTTTGCAACGCCTGCTCCAATTAAAAAAAACGGAAAAATCGATAAGAAAAGGATAATGGCATTAAAAGGGTTGTTCACCATATACCAATCTAGTGCCCTTTGAGTCATTATTTCCGTAAATGTACCAGATTGATAAACTTCCAAAGACTGTTTCATCATCGCTGAATCAGTCGTCATTTCCATTCCTTCCCTATCAAATATGCCCATTATAAGAAATAGTGAACCCAATATAGCAAAAGGAAGAACATAACAAACCGAGCCTAACAGAATTAAAGTCCTGCCCTTCATCTTATAAAAAAACAAAAATGCAAACCCAAATACAGCATAATTAATAAGGATGTCCCCATGCCAGATGAAGAAGGCATGAATGCACCCAAGTACCAGCAGGAAACCTAGCCTTTTCGTAAATAGTATAGGAAATGAAATGCCCTTTTCTTCACTCCTAATAGCCAGTATGACGGCCCCGAAACCGAACAGAAACGCAAATAAAGGATAAAAGCTGGCTTGTGCGGCTACATCACTGAATCTGTACAAAATCCCGTCCCATCCTTCGGACCATCGTTCAGCACCATCTATGTATAAGAGCGGGGAGTGGAAAGAAGGCATATTCACTAAAAAAATACCTAAAATGGCTAACCCACGTAAAATATCGATGCTTACGATCCGTTTACTTTCCTGTATAGGTACAAACGTGCCCTTCATAGATTCACCTCTCTCATCCATAACAGATTTAACACCACTTCTATAACCTCATTGTTTCATCTTTAACCACTGTTGCCGATTTTTGCTTTTTTATTAGTATGACAAACAAGCTACCCAATAAGCAAAAGATTCCTGCAAGGAAGAATGCCCATGTATAAGAGTTGAATATTTTGAAGAGAAGCCCCCCGCCATATGCCGCCACTGCTGCACCCGCCTGATGCGCCGCGAATATCCAACCGTATACAATCCCGCTTTTCTCCAATCCAAAGACTTGCCTTGAAATGCTTATGGTCGGAGGCACTGTAGCTATCCAATCCAAGCCGTAAAAAACGGAGAAGGTGATCAATAGCGCGATTGAGCCTTCTTTTAGCGCAAAAGGAAGCAAAACGAGGGAAGCACCTCTTAGACCGTAATACCAAAACAACAACCAACGGTTATCAAAACGATCTGATAACCACCCCGATACAGTCGTACCAACCAAATCAAAGATCCCCATGAAAGATAACAGTGACGCTGCCATAACGACCGGTAATCCAAAACTAATGCAGTAAGAAATGAAATGTGTGCCGATCAGCCCGCTCGTTGAAAGTCCACATATAAAAAAACTTCCTGCCAATAACCAGAATTCCTTTACTCTCACTGCTTCAATTAACGACTGAAAAGCCATACCGATGGGGTTCTTCTTTTCGACTGGAACAGCCTCTTGGATTTCCTCCACTAATCCATATGGAAGAATCCCAGCTTCCTTCGGATCGTTTTTCATGAATAAAAGGATGATTACAAGCATGATTAAGCAAAGGACCAAAATTAAACTAATCGCCCATCTAAAAGAGTAATTCTCAATGATAATTGCTAAAACCGGAAGTAAAATGAGCTGACCTGTGGCCGTACTTGCCGTTAGTATCCCGACTGCCAGCCCCCGCCTCCTCTCGAACCAACGATTTGCCACATATGGGCTCAATACCGTTAAAAACACTCCAGACCCCAAGCCAATGATAATCCCCCAAATTAAAATGAGCTGCCACTCAAAATCCATGAAAAAAGTGAGGAAAATCCCTGTCAATAAAGTTGACATGGCCAACACCATCATTTTCTTTAATCCAAGCACTTCAATTAGAGCAGCCATGAATGGACCCGATAAACCATAAAGAAAAAGACTTATAGCAAAGGCTAAAGAAATGACGGACCGGTCCCACCCGAACTCATTTTCAAATGGTACGATGAATACTCCTGATGATGATCTAACGATTCCGGCTACAATAATCGAGAAAAATGTAATGATTAGAATCACCCAGCTATAATGAATACGTTTCAATGTTCTCCCCCACAATCCAAAAAAAAGAAAAATCATAATAATTTGAAATATTTTATAATAGTAACACTTTATCGTTAAACAGGAAGTTTTTTTATCGAAACAAATTCCACTCATCATCTTAAAAAGTCAAAATGAATGATTTGATTATGATGGCCTTTATCAAACAATGGCATGAGTTCCTGTGGCTGTGATTACGAAAGTGGGCATTCATCATGGTCAAAGGGAGCCCCCCACCTTCATTTCCCGTCAGGATCCATATCACACCAGATCAAATGGACAAAAACGCTGATCATTTCTGATCAGCGTTAGCGAGCTCAATTGACGAATCTGCCTGTTTTCCCCTTAGATTCCCAGTAATCGTTACGAAGATGGATTTTTTGGATTTTTCCCGATGCCGTTTTTGGAAGCTCATCGACGAACGACACACTGGTGACTGATTTAAAATGGGCCATTTTTTCTCGTGTGAAGGTCTTTATATCATCCTCTGTTAATTCCACACCCCTTTTTAGCACAATGAAGGCATGCGGCGTCTCTCCCCACTTTTCATGCGGAACGGCAATGACTGCCGCTTCAAGAATGTCCGGATGTTCATAGAGTATTCCTTCCACTTCTATGGAAGAGATATTTTCTCCGCCACTTATGATTATATCCTTTTTGCGGTCAACGATATCAACATTTCCATTTTCATCGATTGTTGCCATATCCCCAGTATGCAGCCATCCATTTCTCAGTGTCTGGTTGGTCGCTTCTTCATTTTTCCAATAACCTAACATCACACCATGACTGCGGACGATGAGCTCCCCGATATCCACGCCATCATGGGCTACTTCCTCACCATTTTCATGTATAACCCTTACCTCACTGCCTATGATGGGATATCCGGCTTTCGCCTTCATTCTATATTTTTCCTTTTCCGAAAGATCATCGAATTCAGAACGAATCAGCGATATCAAAGCTACCGGTGTTGATTCAGTCATTCCATAAATTTGAATGAATTCCCAGCCTAACTCTTTTTCTACCCTTGTAACGAATGCAGGGGGCGGAGCGGAACCCGCAACAACGATTCGGATATCTTGCTCAATCACCGGAACATTCCGTTCATAATATTGAAACAAAGAATTCAGAACCGTTGGTGCCATATGCATAATGGAAACCTTATGCTTTTCAAGTGCATCAAATATTGTTTCGGGTGTGGTTTTCCTCAAACAAATTTGAGTGGCACCATTTGCCGTATAATAAAATGGGGCACCCCAACCATTTACGTGGAACATCGGCAGTACATGCAAATATGTATCGCGGTCATTGACTCTGAAGTGATGCATCGCACCTAGGGCATGCAGGTAATTGTTGCGGTGAGTCAGCATCACCCCTTTGGGATTTCCTGTGGTCCCGCTTGTATAAAGAAGGCTCGAAACATCATTTTCATCCACTGACTCCCGATTAAAACTCCTGTTATCATAACTTTCCAGCCAATAGTTGTAATCGATTTCATTTATCTCTTCACCTTTATAATGTACAATTATGTGTTCCACCGATTCAAGTTCATCCTTGACAGGATAAATTAGTTGATACAATTCCTGATCTACGAAAAGAACCTTGGACTCACTATGGTTCAAAATGAATAAATAATCGGCAGGCTTCAAGCGGATATTCAATGGAACGATTACGGCCCCAAGTTGAAATACTCCATAAAAGCCTTCAAGCATTTCAATTGAGTTAGGTGCCAAATATGCCACCCTATCACCCTTTTTGACTCCAAGATCCCTTAAACCATTTGAAAGCTGGTTTACACGGCCGTTCAACTCTAAGTAGGATAAAACCTTGTCATCTCCAATGATGGCTTTCTTATCGCCATATAGTAAGGCTGCTCGATCTAAGAAATGCGATAATACTAATGGTACGTTCATTTCCTCACCCCTCATTTTATTTAAAAATTCTGAATTAATAAACATTTTACCATATCTGTTGCCATTCATCCAATGACACTCTCACCTGTTATACAACAACAAATTGATAGGCAGATGAATCACATCAATCTTGAGTTGACATACAATACATTGATACTCCCTTCAGTGTAGGCTCATCGCCTTGATTTAAGGGTAAAACCAGAATAAAAAAGGGTGATTTTTCTTGCCGGCCATCGTAGGAATCGTTCAAGTCATCAATGTCAGTAACAGTGGAGTTGTCCATGTTGGTGACGTCTTTAAAATTGGTCCATATTCCACTGCGAAAACTTTTTCGGGTGCTGGCTCATTCAATACAGGTGAATCCATATCACTATATAATGCCTATAGCACCACAAATACAAATGATACAGATGGTATTGATCAGCCACTGGTCTTAAATCTCTAATGTTTTTAAGAAAGGAGTCAGCATGATCTTCAATATTCAACAGACAATACAAATCAATATGATAAAAATTCAAAGCATCGCCAATTCATCCGTTTTTCAAATAGGAAGTGCCGGGGTGATTAAACCATATTCCACATTAGCCAATACCGGTGGATTCACTGAGCCTGCTCCCGGAATTGAAGCTGATGTAACCCCATTAACCAGTTTCGTCCCATTTAATCGTCCTAATTCATAGGCATTCACCCATTTCCATATTTTTCATATACTGTCATAAATGAATTTATCATATTGTGAAGGTGAGGTGTTGAATCGTGAATCAGGATCTATATTCGTACTCCATCCAAATGCAGTGTTATCTTGAAGCCCAGGATAAACGGATCATGAAACTTGAACGCGAACTCAAACGCCTGACAGATGAACTTGCCCAACTGAAAAGCAAACCGCCAATCCATGTAGATAAAATTGAATATAAATTCGATCAATTAAAAGTCGAATCTTTAGATGGAACGTTGAATATCGGCTTAAACCCTAATGATCTAAACAACATTGATGAATTTGCCGTCAACAACCAACCCGTTCCACCTGCACCGAACCTATTTCCAGGCAGAGAAATCGTTGTCCAGGAAATTTTCAACGATATACTTTCAGACTTGGAAAATATGATCCACGATGCGGAAACCCAGTTAAAAGTATCATTGGAACCCTCTTATCATGACTTCATTAAGCAGGACGTCGAACGCCAGCTTCATCAACGAATCAATATGTATTTCGATAATCTTAATTATGCGGAACGTGCACCAGAGCAACGGGATAATATCAAGGAAAAAGTCAGGGAAAAGGTGAAATCCGATATTCAAGCTGCATTATTTCAATTCATTACCCATTCACAAACCGAGACAGGAGGAAATCCAAATGGAGTTTAATGTAATCAATCACCAGCTTTGCGTAGGTGATATCAAAATTATCGGTGTATCAAGCTCTGCTTTATTTCTAATAGGGGATGTGCAAACGGTCCAACTATCTTCCGCATTCGATACACCTCCGGAATCCCTTATCATCGGACCAACCGTCCCATTTGCTCCAAAAGGATAAAAGAGATGTTTTCAAGAACATCAAAAGTAAAGTCTTTATCTGCCAAGACAATCCTTTTTAGCTCCACCATGCAGATTGGAGACTGTTCTTATATTGACGGAAACTCATTTGCCTTGGCACTCCAGAAGAAAAGCGACACTTTCGATTCAGTGGATGTTCATTTCGAAGACTATGACATTTTTAAGAAACCATTTTATATCCCTAGATTGAATGAACCCGTCATATCAAGATTTTCAAATCCGAATCCTTTTATTCATGTTGGCAACATCGACGTAATCGGGGTATCATCTTCAGCTGTTGTCGGTGTGGGGAATGTCGGTCATATACGTATGGAATCCAGAGTGAAACACATTCGGGAGATTCCTAAAAAAACCGAAAAGACACCAATTGAGGATTCAACCCACACCCCTTAAATGTTAAAAGGAGGAATTTATATGCCAGCTATTGTCGGTCCAGTCCAAATATTCAATGTCGCGGATGGAAACCTGTTATTCGGGGATGCAGCCGTCATTTCGCCGAAGTCTTCCAACAAAACTGTCACCGGATCCGGTTCATCTAACACTGGTGCGATCGTCTTTACGGCCAATGGGCTGAATGGAAGCAATGTCCTTGATGTCAATGGGGTCGACCAACCCATTGCAGGGAATAATTAGTCAAAGAAAAAGTCTCCCATATCCGGGAGGCTTTTAAATTTGGCCTATTTTTCTAACATGTTAAATACTTGCTCCACATCTTTATCACCCCGTCCTGATAAATTAACGATCAGGATATCATCTCTTGTTAACTCTTTTGCTAACTTCATGGCGTAAGCTAGAGCATGCGAGCTTTCGAGAGCTGGGATGATCCCCTCTGTTTTGGATAACACCTGAAAAGCCTCAAGAGCTTCTTCCCCTTTTACCGTCACATACTCCGCTCGTCCGCTATCTTTCAAAAAACTATGCTCGGGTCCAACACTTGGGTAATCCAAGCCGGCCGCTATGGAAAATGTCGGTTTTGGCTGCCCATGCTCATCCACTAACGTCAAACTTTTGAATCCGTGCAATACTGCCGGGACACCTTGCGAAATACTAGGGGCTTCAATTGGTTCTACACCAATTAAACGGACATTTTCTTCTTTGATATAATGTGCAAAAGCACCAATCGCATTGCTTCCCCCTCCTGCGCAAGCAATGATGGCAGTTGGGAGCTTTCCTTCCTTTTTAACGATCTGGCGTTTTGATTCTTCACTTATGATTGCTTGAAAATGCTTAACGATCGTTGGATAGGGATGCGGGCCCACTGCTGAACCAAGCAAGTAAAAAGTATTTTCATAGTTTTGCACCAAATCATTTAATGCCTCATCAACGGCATCCTTTAATCGCCCCTGTCCCTTTTCGACCGCTACAACTTTTGCACCCAACAATTCCATCCGAAAGACATTCAATGCCTGCCTCTCCGTATCCAGCTTACCCATATAGATTACACACTCTAAGCCGAACATCGCACATGCTGTTGCAGTCGCTACACCATGCTGTCCAGCGCCAGTTTCTGCGATGATGCGATTAGCACCCATCCGTTTAGCGAGCAGGATCTGTCCAATCGCATTATTAATTTTGTGAGCACCTGTATGATTCAAATCTTCACGCTTCAAATATATTTTTGCCCCGCCAATCTTTTTCGTTAAAGTCTGTGCAAGGGTCAACGGGTTTTCGCGTCCGACATATTCTTTCAGATAATATTGAAACTCCTCAATGAATTCCGGGTCATCCTTATATTTCAGGAACTCCGTTTCTAAAATATCCATAACTTCCTGTAGTTCACCCGGTACAAAGCTCCCACCGAACTCACCAAAGTATCCCCTGCTCTTGATCTCACTCGTCATACTCTTCTCTACTCCTTTAAAAGGTATTTTTCTCCTCTAGTATATAGTAATTTTTTATATTTTTTCAAACTATTCTGTTTATTTGGTGAAAATCGAGTTTGTCTACAGTTTTTTTTGCTTGTACAATTTGAACGTTGATTTCCAATCCAGGCACTCGCTTTCCGCGGGCGGTCAGTGAGCCTCCTCGGCTTGCGCCTGTGTGGGTCTCCCCTAGACGCGCTTTTCCCGCAGGAGTCTCGTACCTTCCGCTCCAATCAACTTTGAGTATTAAAACTTAAGGTGATGAGGATGCTTTCTAAACATGATTTTATTCAGCGAGATCGATTTGAAATGCGCAAGTGCGAATAAGCGGAAATTTGAAAAAAAAATCGTTCGCAAGGAAACACGTGCGTATCAAGGACGACTTCAAGAAGAAATATATCAAACCGTGAAAACCATAATAAAAACCTTTTCCACCGGATAAACTTAATAAGGAAGAAACCAAAGAAATTAAACAAAGTACAACTGACCGTGAGAGTGGTTACTATGTCAAAGATGAACGAACAAAACAGTTTGCCTATTCATTTGTGGCTACCGACCGCAACGGTTTTGTACTGGGGACAATTGTAACACCTGGACATGATAGTCACATCTTAGAGCCACTTGTTGGACAAGTAATTGAAAAAGCTGGAAAACCAAAAGCTTTTGCCGCAGATGCAGCTTATAAAACACCGGCGATTACAAGCTATCTATTTGGTAATAAAATAACACCGGCTTTACCGTATACACGTCCTCGAACAAAAGAAGGATTCTTCTGCAAATATAACTATGTTTACGATGAACATTTTGATTGTTACCTTTGCCCTTCGGGAGAGCTATTAAAGTACTCAACAACGAATAAAGAGGGCTATCGTGAGTACAAATCACCAAAACCCATTTTTATCAAAGTGTACCCAAAGTAAAGACCATCAAAAAGTAGTGACACGTCATATTTGGCAAGATTATATGGAAGAAGCAGATCATCTGCGTCATCATCAAGATGTAAAACCTATCTATGCGAAACGTAATGAAACGATTGAGCGTGTTTTCGCAGATGCAAAAGAAAACCATGGCATGCGTTGGACTACTTTAAGGGGACTTAAAAAATTGTCGATGCAGGCGATGCTCACTTTCGCTGCCATGAATAAAAAGAAGATGGCCAATTGGACATGGCTATGTCCAAAAATCGCCTAACATAGTAGGCTCGTAGAGATCCAATTCCTTAATATTGAGCAAAATTCAAAGGGAATTTCAAAAGGGGGTTCGGAATGTTTTAATTCCGAACCCCTTTTGTCTACAGACAGAGTGTCCCACATAAATGGGACACTCTGTCTCTCTTATAATTCCAATAAATGCGATCCGTCAAAGAAAAACAAGTAACGGCTGGTTACTTTCTTATTCAATATCCCTTCAACAGCCCTCGTATATAGCTGAAGCTGCATCCGGTATCGATCGGCAAGGATTTCTTTAGCCCCTTCATACCCGCTAGCAAAACGGCCAGTGATTGTATCCGTTTTATAATCGAGTAGCACAAGACCTTGTTCATCCTCAAAGATACAATCAATCACACCTTGGATAAGGATCTCCTCTTCGCCAGTTGCCCAATCGCTGTAAGCCTCTTTTGCAGGCACCGACATCGTAAATGGCACTTCACGGCGAATGCTCCCGGCCCTCTGCATTCTTTGGCCGATTTCACTGTCAAAGAAATCGACAATCGTTTCCGGATCCACAGCTTCTTTCTGTTCCTCCGTCAACAACTCTCGTTGAATCAAGTCTACCATCAGTTCCAGAATCGATTGAATGGTAATCTCTTTAGATAGATCAATATGCTGCATGACTAAATGTGTAATCGTACCCCTTTCAGCAGGTGTCAGTGACTTTTCTTGCATGAAAGTCGGACGCTTCGTGATGGGACGTTTAAATTTACGTAACAACTCCGTGGAGCTTTGCTCGTCCTTCAATTCATATTGACGTTTTAGTTCAGAAACGGATTGTTTGGAACGATACACCGTCGCCTCATGCTCGGGGTACTCCCATTCGAGCTGTTTTTTGATATCATCATAAAATTCGGAAACCATCGCGACCTTCTCTGATTTTTGGACATGATCGAGTATTTGCTCCTGTACCAGCGCCTCTTCCTCATCCAGGACAGCAAGTTCTTCACTCGGAATGACGGAAATGGACCAATTCGATGGATGCGACTCCATTTCCAAGCCAAGGCCTGCAGCACCAAGGGAATCCCGATGCCGGACAAGGGATGGACCAATCCAATCAAGATAGCTTTTTGCACCTGCCCGTACATAGTCCTTTAAAAGCCAATCTCCATGTGCCGCATTACTTTCCCAGTTCTGCTGCGTTTTTTCTGCATCATTGATGCTGGCAATTAAATAAAGCTTTTCTTTAGCTCTAGTAAGTGCCACGTAGAGGACACGCATCTCCTCGGCAATTAATTCAAGCTGCTTTTTTTTCTTAAAAGCCAATTGAGGGAGGGATGGATAAGTTATCCGTAATTCGGAATTCACATACTTAGCCGCAAAGCCATAATCCTTATCCAGTAAATACGGCTTGCGTATATCCATCATATTGAATTGCTTGGAAAGACCGGCAAGAAACACGATAGGGAACTCAAGACCCTTTGACGAGTGAATCGTCATCAGGCGGACTACATCTTCCTGTTCCCCTAAAGCCCGGGCTGCCCCTAGATCATTTCCACGTTCTTGCATCCTTTCTATGAAACGCAAGAAACGGAACAGACCGCGGAATGAACTTTCTTCATATTGCCTTGCCCTGTCATACAAAGCTCTTAAATTGGCCTGGCGCTGTTTACCACCTGGCATCCCTCCTGCAAAATCATAAAACTGCGTTTCGCGATATAGAAGCCAGATCAAATCTGATAATGCTTCCTGCCTGGCAAGCTTCCTCCACTTTACTAGCTTTTTATAAAAAGTTGAGGCTTTTTCATATAGCCCGGGATGTTCTTCCGGGTCACTCTTTCTGTAAAAATCAGCTAATGCTTCGTAATAGCTCCCTGTATGGAATAAACGCACCTGTGACATTTCTTCTTCATCCAGCCCGACTATAGGTGAACGGAGAACGGAAGCCAATGGGATATCCTGCTGCGGATTATCAATCACCTTCAATAAGGAAATCATGATGGCCACTTCGGTCGCTTCAAAATACCCTGTCGACAAATTGGCATAGACTGGAATCCCCTGCTTTTTAAATTCCTCCATGATTTGCGGTGCCCACGGCATCGAGCGAAGAAGAATGACCATGTCACGATATGTGGCAGATCTGTACTTTTTGGTTTTCGTATCATATATCCGATGCTTTTCGCCTATAGCCTTTTTAATGAGCTTAGCCATTTGCCTTGCTTCAAGCTGCGCTTTTTCAAGTTCCTCAGCCTCAAACCCGCCATCCGATCCTTCCATGTCCGAAAGGGCTCCCGAATCGGCTGTTCCATCAATTAAATGGAGTTCAATTGGGTTTGGATCGTCTTCGGGATATGGGGCACCTTTCTTCAATTGGGCATCTTCATCATAATCAATCTCACCGACTGTAATGCCCATCAACTGTTGAAACAAGAAGTTCGTCCCATCGAGAACTTCCTTTCGGCTCCTGAAATTGCGGTTTAAATCTATTTTAAGTCCGGACTCAACACCATCATGGGTAAAACGTGTGTATTTTCCAAGGAAGAGATTCGGTTCCGCAAGCCTAAAGCGGTAAATGGACTGCTTGACATCGCCTACCATAAACAGATTCCCATTATATTCGCCGTCAGCCGTCACCAGTTTTAAAATGGATTCCTGAACAAGGTTCGTATCCTGATACTCATCTACGAGAACCTCCTTGAACTGATTCCTGTATTCGATAGCTGCCGCTGAAGGTTTTCGTTCGCCATCCACAATCTCCCCTGTCAAAATCCGAAGACAATAATGTTCCAAATCAGCAAAGTCCACTAAGTTCTTTTCTGCTTTTGCAGCAAAGAATCGATCGTCAAACTGTTTAACAAGCATTACAAGTGTATCGACATAACCCTTGAGCTCCCTTATATCGCGCAGATAGCTTTCCGGTTTTCGGGAAAATAACTCTTCCTGTAACGATTTGATGATCTTCTTCGCCTTATCGCGATACTTGGTAGCCTCATCCGATACTTCCTTGATAAAATCTTCACCAGTAAGCCGTTTTGCCGTTCCAAATTTCACGTTTTGGATTTCTTCATAAAGAGAATTCCAGGATTGGTCTTTCACTTCCGAAAGTTTAGCAACCAGGGTCAAATCGGCTAAATAGTTCTCAGCCCTTGGTGCCGGCCCCCCAGGGACTTTTGTCAACGCAAGCGACCGTTCCAATAAATCCCTGGCAGTGTCCAGTTGTAAACCAATATCGAATTTCAATGAATCGATAAACGAAAGGTCATCAATCCCATCATCATCAGCCAACTCATACATGCTTGCTGCACCATTGAGCCATCTGTCCGGATCAGGATTTGATTGCGAAAAATCATACAGCGATCGAACTATATTCTGAAGTGCATCATCATTTCGATCGCTCGTAAAAGCATCAACCAAATTAAAGAACTCATCATTATCATTTTGGCCATACTGTTCCTCGAAAAGTTCTTCCATCACTTCATCACGGAGTAGCTGGATCTCTGTAGAGTCTGCAATCCGGAAGCCTGGGTCGATTTCCGTCAGGTAATAATACTTCCGGATCACCTCTAAACAAAAGGAATGAAGTGTGGAAATTGAAGCGCGATTAATCAAGCTCAACTGCTTCCGCAAATGCTGTGAATGCGGATTTTCATTGATCGCTTTTTCTAATGCCTCGCTTACCCTATGGCGCATCTCGGCAGCCGAAGCATTGGTGAATGTAACGACGAGCAGTTCATCAACATCGATTGGATCTTCTTCTGAAATGACTTTTTGGATGATCCGATTGACCAGGACCGCAGTTTTCCCTGAACCTGCAGCCGCCGCAACCAGTATGTCCTGATCTTTAGCCCATATCGCCTTCCACTGATCTTCCGTCCAGGTCACGTCTCCTGGCAGAGCAGGGATTTTCGTTTTACTCATCGCTCTCCCCCTCCCCTCTTAATAGCTCAAGAACATCATTTTGTTTCTTCTGTGCTAAATTCCTAAATTGATTCTCCTCGAGTGACTGGTCGAATTGGCATACCGATTTAAAGGAACAGAAGGTGCACGGCGTTTTTTCCTTTAATTTATATGGCGTTATATCCACATCACCATCGACCATTCGATCACCAGCCTCCTGATAAACGCGGCGCACATGATGATTCAGAAGCGAAAACTCTTCCCTGCTGGCTACTTTGGAAGCCGCCAGGAGCGAACCATCCTTTTTAAATCCAGCTGGAATAATATCCGACTTACCTGAATTTTCAATATCAAGCGAAGTATCCATCATCTGAATGACATTTGAATGATCCAGTACAAGTCCATTCATTTTAAAACTTTTATAAATTTCTTCTTCAATTTTATCCAAACTGAGCATTCCCTTTGATTTGACAACAGGATTATGCACATGAAAATACAAAACGCCGGCTGGAATAGCTTCCTTTCCAATTAGCGACTTCGAATGGGTGACGACGATATCAAGGTATGTCAACATTTGCAGCGCAAGTCCATAATATACTTCACTCATGTTCAGTTCCTTTTCACTCGACTTATAATCGAGCACACGCAAATAGACACCCTCACCTTCTTCCGCTTTATCCACACGGTCAATCCGCCCGATCAATTCCATCTTCGTACCGTTTTTCAATGTGAAAGAAAGTGGCGGCAGCTCTCCATTTTTTCCGAATCCGAGTTCTAATCCAATTGGAGCAAAACCGCTCATCTTTGCATGTTCACTTAATACGATTGAGGCTCGTCCAATCACGTGTTCCAGTTTCCTGCGTAAATAGTGATGGCGGTTCGTACTTAACAAAATCTGATTTTGAAGTTTAGGAGCAAGTTTCTCCACAGCAATTCTAGCCAACTCCAAACATTGTTCCTTCGTCAAAGCAGACCAAGGAATATCATGTTCCTTTAAGTAATCCGAAATCATTTTCAACGCTCCGTGGAACATCTCACCAATATCCGGTGCATCCAAACGGAAAATTTGCCTTTCCCTCAATTTCAAGCCATGAGCGGCATAATGGGAAAACGGGCAGCTATTGAACATTTCCATCCGGGATACACTCGTAAGAATGCTCTCACCATATAATTGCTTGCTTGTTTCCTCTGATAATTTCTTTGTTCCATTTTGATAAAAAAGGCTCGATAAAACCTTGGTTGCTGAAGGACCGGCCTTTTCATCCTCCAAAATGGAATTATATACATCCCACCAAAGTGAATGGATTGGATAGTTCCTTTTTTTCAGCTGCAATTGGGCAGCAAGGTACGATAGTGCCACATCATAATTCGCCGCATATTTCACCTGTTCCTCAGCAGTCAGATCGGATGGATCGTTCATATAATACACATCGGAAACGTTAAGCAATACGTCCCTTACCCTTTTCAAATAGGATGAGGGTAAAAGTGCCTTTCCTTCCTCATCGGCAAGCGGATATGATAAATAAAGGGCCTCAGCAGGTGTAGTAAAAGCTTTATACGCAGTAAACTCCTCATCAAGGAGGCGCACCTTTGAATTTGGAGCAACATCAAGTCCACCAGCCAGCAGCACCTCACGATCACTATCTGAAAATATTCCGTCAGATAAAGCCTTTCCTGGCAAAACCCCTTCATTCAAGCCGATGACAAAAGCTGCCCTCACATCATCCAGGCGGGATAAATCGAGATTAGCTACTAGGACTTGGTCAATTGCCGGCGGTACCAAAGAATATTCAAGTGACTCCAGACCAGCTTCAATGACTACCGCAAACTGTTTCATGGAAAGCTCTTCCCCGCTCAGCAGTTCAACGAATTGGTCTAGTAAGTCGACAACCGCATTCCACGTTTGCTCATGCTCTCTAGCCGATACCAAATCACCCGCTTCTTCTGCCTCCTGTTTCAGTTTTTCCAATTTTTCCGGTACATGCAATTCCTCAAGATATAGATAAAGGGCCTCACACAATTCCCTGCCATTAACTGCCTTTTTAACACGTTTTGATAGCTTCAAGATGGGCTCGGTAAATAATTGCTTCATCTCATTCAGCTCTTGCTCAAGCTTCATTTCTTTATCCGTCTGGTTTCGGTCCTCTAGTTCCAGTCCGCGGAAACGCCGGTAGGTCCAACGCTCTTTGGACGTCCACCTGCTTCCTTTAATTCCACGGGCCAGCACATAGTTTTCCAGCTTATCAACCTGTTCGCGCATCCTATCGTGATTTTTTTGCAGCGGAAATAGAAGCTCCGTCTTGATTGCACGAAATACCGGCTCATAACGCCAGTATCCATTGATGATCTCCAAAGTCGAACGAATCAGTTCAATCAGAGGATGATTCAGCATGGTCCGTTTGGAATCGACGAACAAGGGGATTTGATAATCCCGAAAAACGGTTTGTAAAATATCTGCGTATGCCTCTCCATTTCGGACTAAAATCGCAATATCACGGAAACGGTGCTGTTTCTGTCTGACAAGCGTCAAGATGTCCCGGGCAACTCCTTCAATCTCAGCTCTGCGGTTAACTGCCTGGGCAATCGTTACATCAGGTGACTGCCCAAACGTCCGTGCAGGACGAATGGCAAAGTAAGTTTCCAGATGATTCAGGCCGGGACTCTTTCCAAACCTTTCCGACCCTTTTAAGATTCGATCTTCTGAAATGGGTATACCGTTCCTCAATCCAGCCTGATAAAGGTTATGATAAAGATTTCCCGTTTGCCTGAACAATTGCAAATCATCCGGAGCATATTGTCTGTAGGGCTGATCTAACGTCAGCGAGACCGTTACACTCCTGCACAGCTTCATCATTTCTTCCACAATCAACAATTCCTGTGGCGTCAAGCTATAAAAACCATCGATATAGATATCCGCATTCCTTATATATGAAGACTCAGACATTTTCTCGATAAGCAAAGTGAAATAGTCTTCGGAATCTAAATATTTGCCAACCATTTCATCCTCAAACGCCTGATAGACCAATTCAAGGTCATGAAGTTTATCCTGTATGCCGCTGCCGGAGGGTGATGTTTCGGTCAAATAGTTTTGAATGTCATCCGGTTTGATGCAATACTGCTTGAACTCAGCCAGCATAAGCTCCATCTGTGCAATGAACCCCTGCTTATCAGCAGATCGACGAAACATCTTTAACTCTTCTTTTTTATCCTCCATGATTTTCCTTATCAACATATTAACGCCAACGCTGTCCAAATGGAGCCGGCTCATTCCCCCAGTTTCCTGAAGAACGCGCCAAGCAAGCCTGCTAAAACTGAAAACCTGTGTACGGATCATTCCGGCAAGGCCTGGTGTTTTAATTAATTTATATTCAGATAGAAACGTCATCTGATCAGGAACGAGGTAGATAATTGGATTGCCTTCGGGATTTTCTGCCAATTTGGTGCGAATTTCGCCCAATATATTCGAAGTTTTCCCTGCACCCGATCTTCCCAGTAAAAAACGGAGTGACATCTCTTTTCCCCCTTATACAACATAATATCTAGATCCATCATACCAGAAATACTTTCGTCTTTTTGACTAGGTTTCTGTTTCCAATTAGATTTACATTCTATTATTTTACCGTTTCCCTTTAAAAAACACCAACCGTACGTTCGCGTTTCCTCCAAAAGAAAAAGCCCTGATAATTTTCGGGCTTCCTCAATCATTCACCTGTAAATTTATAATTGAACTCTTTGATCGGCCAATATCGAACATCGACTTTACCGACAACATTTTCAACTGGTATGTAACCAAAGTGACGGCTGTCCGCACTTTCAAGGCGATTGTCACCCATGACAAAAAGCTTGCCCTCCGGGACTGTTGTCATGCCCGTCAATTCCTTTAATGTAAAATCGCCCGTAAAATCCTGTCCCGGGAAACCTTCCTTGTATTTCTCAAGATAAGGCTCATCCACTTTCTCACCATTTACGTAAAGCCAATCATCTTTATAACGAATGCGGTCACCTGCAATCCCTATAACTCGCTTAACATAATCTTCCTGTGCATTCGCATGAAAAACTATAATGTCAAAACGGTTGATATCTTGAATCTGATAATGGATTTTATTCACGACAAGTTTATTACCGTCTTCAAGAGTCGGCTGCATCGAATCCCCTTCAACATCATAGCTTGAAAAGAAAAATGTACGGATTAAGATGTAAATAACAAAAGCTATCATGGCTGCTTTTATCCAATCGGACAAAGAATTCTTGTTTGTTTTTTCCATCTGGTTCAACCCCTACTACATTTATATACTAATTTATTGTCCTTCTTCTCTCTTCATGCTTTTATTTAATCGGACTTCCAGTCTTTTTCCCACATACCATAGGATAAAGATGACAATCCCAATAATGATCGTACGTACAGGCTTATGTATTAAGGATACCAAATCGTAACCTACGAAGCTGATCGTAAAAATCATCACCGCTTTCCCTCCAACGACTGCAAGTCCATATTGCAAGGGACTTACCTTTGAAAGTCCTGCCACGATATTCACGATGGCCGACGGTGTAAAAGGGAAGCAGAGCAGTATGAACAAAGGACCGAATCCATGGCTTTCCACCCAAACCATCAACCTCTGCACCTGCTTATGTTTTTGCAAAAATCGAAAAAACCTCATTTGACCATATCTTCTAATAACTAAAAAGATCAAAAAAGACCCCGCTACTGCACCAATCCAAGAAAATAAAAATCCCCACCAGAGACCAAAAGCCGTTGCATTTGCAAGCACGAACACCACTAAGGGTAAAAAGGGCAAAAAAGCTTCCAACATCGGCAGTAAGATTCCGGGAATTGGACCGAATGAGCGATATTGCTGAATGAGCGCCGATATATTATCAAGTGTAAACCACTCACGTATAGTATCCAAATCCATAATTATCTCCCTCGACATGCTACTATCAAAGCAGCATAAACTTATTAAAAACCGTTTACTTTAGATATATCACTTTCCCCTGAAATTGCAAGAATTATTATCCATATATCTTCATACTTTCCCTATCTCAGGAAAACATAATCTTGTTAACAAAAATTTCATCATTTCTCAAAACTTCTTGCATATAAACTGAAAATACATTAGGATAAACAAACGGGAACAAACGTTCTATTTTTCACAAGATATACATATTAATATTAAAAACGTGCTTTTTTAGAAAGGAGCGGTCATGATGACCCGCATTCCAGAAGATGACCGAAATATGATTGAAAAAGCCATCTACCTCCCTATGGTTATTACAGTCTTAAACCGGGATCTCAAGGTCATCGAAATTAGTCCGTTTAAATTAAAAAGGCCCTATTCGGAACTAGTCGAGCATATATTAAAAGTCGTTCAGGACGATCTTGCCGAGGTACGGCGCTATTTGCGCAAGGAGAATATTAAAGTAAGTGAAATCAAACGTGATGAATCCTTCACGATGTATTGTTTTTTATATAAAGGATATGAAGAACATCATAATTATTTCAATCCCCGCCTTCGGAATAAAACGGAAGACTTGTTATGTTATTACTTTTTCGAAAAAAGTCACCATGCTAGGGATATTTAGCGGCTTATCCCTATGCTGCCATCCTCCATGTATGATTATCTGTTAATGATATAGATGCATTGGGGTGTAGGGAAAGTATGACCATTAAAAAACGCATCTCTTCTTTCCTGCTTCTTATAGATGAGTGAGTCAATTTATCATGACCAAGATCGATAAGGCTCACTACCCTCAACTATTGTCATAAACCGTTTGCACATTTAGCTGCTTACTGATTATGACAAACATTTTCGAGGACACAGTCTTAACGAATAATAGGCCGGGCTCGTATGCTCATATTTAATCGGTATTTTACTCACATCTTATTCTGTACATTTAATAAAACTATTCCCCAACACTATCATTTTAGAGTCAGCAAAACGTTTTTGCAAAAGATTGTTATAAGTCTATATTAGAGACAAATGAAAACGTTATCCTTTACCTTACTTTGGTCACGGCAGATGAATAAAACGGCAAATCAATATAATCTCTATCATTATGTATAAAAAGACCTTTGTGAAACATAGAGGTTATCTATTATATTGTGAAGTGAATAACTCACAAACTTATACTCCTTTGTTTAATCGTAAAATCATTTGATGTTAAAATAACCCTCCCTCAATTTAGAAAACTTAGGAGTAATCTATATTGTGGGCTGGAATTAATTATTTTTATAAAAGTACTAACGGTAATAATATTATTTGAAGAGGGAACATGGTAGGAGGGAAACATCACATTTACTAAAGAAAGGACTGAAAAAATTTAAAAAGAAATCGACGATTTATGGAAGTGTTATTTGAAGATTAATAATAGAGCCCTTCTCTTATGAGAAGGGCTTGCTTTAATTTTGACTAAATGCCGTTTGCATCCTTTACATTCCAGTCAGCACTGTTACGATTTTCACAGCCTGGATCCGCCTTCCTTCAATTGCTTGGTATATACTTTGACATTACCTCTGAAGCCTTGACTCCATTTGCCTCGGAGAACAGATAGAACGATTTCCTCTTTGTTTCCTCAATCCTCTGGATCAGTTTCGTTTTTAAAAAAGATGTCCGGTGCAGCTGGTTTTCAAAAGAACTGCATGATACTTCTATATCGATGGTTTGTCTATTCCTGAATGTGATGGTTGTATGTTTGGAATCCAGGCGATCATAGGATACCACATGCTCATGTGATAACCAGATGCATTGAGGACGCAACGGAGATGTAGTTGGAAAGAAGAAGATCGAACTGGTCGGATCAATTGCAATCGGTGCTTTATGTGTGATGTTTATGAGCTGTTTCGTGCCTTGTTTGCGTCCTTCATAACTTGATCCGAAAAACTCACAGCTTTTCTTTACTATTTCCAAAGGTTTAAACGGGGAGATGAACTCGTCCTCCATTTCAACGATACGGGCATATATTTTACTTCCATAATTAATTGGTGAAACCATTAGTGTATAGGGCGTGATTTCATATTCCTCGATGATTCCCTGACTGTTTTCCTTCATTTTCAATCCACCTCTTCCTCATTGCATTAAAAAGTAAAACTATAAACACCATTTACTTTACCAAACCTTATACTCTTAATCGCTTGTACCCTTCCATTCCCCATTGTACAAAAAGGTGAAGGGAGATAGTAAATATATGCTAAATTCCTCACTATAATAGCACAACCTGTAAAGATAAAAAGCAAGTTCACAAAAAATTAAAAATTCTTTTAAAAAGTGGTCATTTCGTCATCTAAACGACACATTCTCTATTAAGTTTAAATTTTTTTGAATTTTCAGTTGATTTTATCCATTCAAATCCATATACTAATAAAAAGGGTCAGGGGTGGTAACTTTGAAAAATGAAAAATCTTATTCAGAGTCAGTGAAGTCCTTATCAATGAGCGAAATGAAAAACGATGCTGTGGTTCAGGAAATGTTAATTGATATGATTATTCTGGAATCCGTCCTTACTACCAAAAAGAATATCCTTGCGAAACAGATTGATGAAGCCCTGGATATGAAAAACAAACCTTTATTCCTAAAACTAAGTTCTGAAATGAACGTTTTACTGAAACAGTTTGGAAATTAAAATGAATGACTAAAAAACAGCCTGATAATCAAAACAGCCTCCCATAAAGTGGGAGGCTTTTCTATTTATTATCACTCTTTATGAAACATCCCCATGACCTCGGCTGTTTCCGTTATATTGACAAAAGCATTGGGATCCACTTCTTTTATCATCGCTTTTACATCGGTTAATTGATAACGGGTAATGACTGTCATCATTACTTTACTCTTTTCTCCAGAGTATGCACCTTCACCATCCATGACTGTAATTCCTCGATATAGGTTGGTCAGGAGCTTCGTTTTCATTTCGTCACTCTTTTTCGTAACGATCATTAATGTTAATTTAATGTGATTGGAATGAATCGTATCAATCACCTTTCCTGCTGCATATATGGAAATCAGCGTATATAATGCGGCATCCCAACCAAAGATGAAGCCTGAGATAACCACCACTACTGCATTCATCACCGAAAGCAATGTACCAAGTGGAAAGTCGCTCTTCTTAGCCAAAAGCATGGCAATGATATCAAAACCGCCGGAAGATCCTGAAGCGCGAAAGATGATGCCTATACCGAATCCCGATATGATTCCGCCAAATAAAGAAGACAAAATCGGTTCAGTGGATATTCCATGTACCGGAATGAGATATAAACTGACTGATATCACGACAACTGAAAATATCGTATAGGTGATAAAGCGTCTTCCTAATTTCAGGTATCCAAGAATTAACAATGGCAGGTTCAATAGAAAATTCAATATCCCTGTGTTGACTGGAGTAATGATTCCGAACATAATCGCAAGTCCACTAAGTCCGCTGCTTAAAATTAAATGAGGTATCAAAAATAAGTTGTAGGCTACTGCAACAAGCACTGAGCCTATAGTGATGCAAAGTACATTATACATATCTGATCTCCTTAAAACGAACTGGGAATTTAATTTATTATATTAGAGAACCTAAGATTTTTAAAAATAATAGTTTTTTCTGAAAACGACATTTAAACTTCCACTTTCCTGGTATTAGGAAGAAAAAAAGCCAGCTGATTTTCAGCTGGCTTTCAATCACCCTTTGTATCTGCATTTTCAACCGTGGAAATCCGCTCGAGCATGGTTGGATGGGAATACCGCAGCCACTTTACCAGGAATGGCGGATTGACCTGGCTCAAACCCGACCTCGTGAGTTCCTGGAAGGTAGTGATTGCTGATTCTTTATCCCCGGTCATTTCAATGGCATAACGGTCAGCCCTCGTTTCTTGATATCTGGAAACATAATTGGACAGCGGACTGGCAGCAAACAGCAGAACAGACGTTATTAAAAGAAATAATGGAAGAGAAGAAATGTTATCAACCGTACGTACCTTCAACAGGTGGCCCCAGCGCCTTATGATATAATTCATGATTTTCGATGTCAGCCATAGACCGATTAAAGTCATTCCTATATAACCTGCAATCCCTATATAAATATGCTTTTCGACATAATGGGCCATTTCATGTGCCATGATGAAAAGGATTTCATCTTCCTTTAGCTTGTTCAGGGTCGTATCCCAAAGGACTATCCTAGAGTTGGAACCTATACCGTTCACGTATGCGTTCAAGGCATTTGTCTTTTCCGCCATATTTACTTCAAATACGTGTTCAGCCGGAATTTCAGCCTGTGAGGCAAGTGCCAATATTTCCGTTTCCAGCTCTTTATTTTTGAGCGGATAGAATTCATTATACAGCGGATCAATCAATACAGGCTGAACAAACATCAAGAACAAGGTAAATGGAATGGACAACATCCAAGCATAAAGCCACCACCTCTTCACACTTTTCTTCATTAACCAATATAAGACGGAAACGATGATAAACATCATCCCAAAATTCACCCAGAATTCGATGACTCCATCCTTCATCCACGAGGTGAAACTTTGTGTACTGATATGGTAACTTTTACTTATCCGATAACCAATGAAGCGGATTGGAAATAGTGCCAGGTAAGAAATCACAGAAAGCCAGAATAAGTAGATGCCCGTTTGGATCACTTTCCGTTTCGAAACCGCCAAAGATGACCTTTCAAAAACTTTTGAAAAGCCAAATAATAAAATGAAGAAATACAGCAGCCATTCATATGGCGTAGAAACGAAAAAAATAAAATTTCGCAGGCCTGAATATTCTTCGCTAAGCTTTAGTTCCCTAGCATTCAAAAATGTTGCAGGGTCTGCTGCAGTACCACGCAATGCTTCGGGAATGGAAGTATCCGCCCCGTAAAAAATATACCAATACATCACTGCTGCATAAAAGATAAATAATAGAATCGCTCTTCCTGCCCATTTTCTAACCATGATGCCCCTCCTTAAACGAATCTCCCTCTTATTAGTTTAATCCAAAATGGACAGGTTAGAACCCCATTTTCCTTCTATAATTATTTATTCCATAAATGTTCAAACAATCTTGATCATTAAATGCACGTCACGATGATATGGTCTGGAAATACAAGGAGGCGGAACATATAGCTTGTACCAGAGACATTTAAGATAAATGAAGCGGAGGATGGGAGGCATTACAAGGTATAGGTGAAGAAATAAAAAGGATCGCAGACCCGTTCGATTTTCTTTTTCGGGATTAAGGCACCGCCTAATTTGTCCATACTGCCGCCACCCATATTTGATTTAAGATGAAACTCATCTCATCAAAGTCCTTGCGGTGAATATGAATCCGATAAAGAATCAGGGTAGGCCATTTTGAAACAAGCCGATTAACGGAGCGGAGGGCTTTAGTGGTCATCCCTTCATGATGCTATTTTTAAAACTATACAAAAGTGCCATAAGCTTCGGGCGATTCAGTTTTCTGTATACCCTGCACCGTGCCGATGGATAGAAAAAGTTTTTTGAAATTTGCTAATTCGTTTGGCATTCAGTGAGTAGAATAAGCAGTTCATGCTCGCGTTTGGAAAAAGACCCCTAATTTTTCTATTTCCTTGCCCGAAGATATTGGTGATTTTTCACCATCTGCTGCAGCTTCTTCAATAGAAAAGGTTTAAATGAAATAAAGATAAAATCAAAATTCAAACTGTAAAAGGCCATCACCCGTTTGCCTTCAGGATGATAGCCTTCTTTTTTGTTCCTCATCAATGAGTGTATCAAGTCTCATGATGCTTTCCTTTGCCCGGAGAAAATCAATCTTACGGTAATGGTGTTTTCCACCTTCTTCTTCATCTTTTTCGTCGGCCCATTTGACGACCTGCTGAAGCGGTGTTCGAATAATATCATTTGAAGGTAAAAACGAATCGGTGTGAAATAAAATGGCGAGGGAAATGGTCTTTGCCTTTATCGGGTTCTCTCCCAAACGGATTAACAGTTTATGTGCTCGTTCTGCGCCTTTAATAGGATGGATATCATTTTGTTTGTACAGATCATAATCCCACTTACCATTGCGATACCAGGTGAAATGGCCCATATCATGCAGAAGTCCTGCTTTAGCCGCAATATCAGGGTCTATCTTATATTCGTTTGCTAGGTGAAACGAATGATAGGCTACCGCAATCGCATGTGCCAGACCTGAACGGTTCAAGTATTTTTGAGCAATGGGATGTGTAAAAACATCTAAAAGCTTTACATCTCTCATCTAAACCCTCCTTACAATTATGTGGAAATTTTTAATGACAATCATAACTCTTTTCGAAACAAGAATCAAGGCTTTAAGCTACCCCGATATATTTTATGCAGCGAGATGCACATTGGTTGTACAAAAAAAGGACCATTGCAAGTTATAGGCAATGATCCTTTTGATTAACCAAATTCAGTTTTGTATTACATGGGTTTTTAAGGAACGCCGTAAAATTTTACCGGTTGTGTTTTTTGGCAATTCATCCAAAAACTCAATTTTTGCCGGAACCTTATATTTAGCCAAGTGTTCCATGCAATAGGCAAGTAGTTCTTCCTCGGTCAATGCACTGTTTTTCTTTACCACGAAGCAGTGAACAATTTCTCCCTGATTGGGATCCGGCACGCCTATAGCCGCTGCCTCAACTACTTCAGGATGGCCATACAGAATCTCTTCCACTTCACGTGGATAGACATTATAGCCACCGACGATGATGAGTTCCTTCTTACGGTCTACAATGAAAAGATACCCTTCATCATCCATCCTGGCTAAATCGCCTGTATATAACCAGCCATCTTTCAAGACCGCCGCCGATTCTTCAGGCATTTTATAATACCCCTTCATTACATTCGGACCTTTGACAATCAATTCCCCTACACCATTGATCGGCACTTCTTCCCCAAGCTCATTAACGACTTTGTTTTCCACTCTGAGGATGGAGGTTCCGATGGATCCTGCCTTCCTTGGACGATCCAAAGGATTGAAACAGGTAACAGGAGATGCTTCTGATAAGCCATACCCTTCTGAAACCCTGACATTAAATTTCCGCTCGAATGATTCAAGCAGTGAAACTGGCATGGCGGATCCACCTGATATGCATATCCGCAATGACTTCAAAGCGTCTTCTTTTACATCTGGATATTGGAAAAGAAAATTATACATCGTAGGCACTCCAGCGAAAACGGTTGCATTATATTTTTTGATTTGACTGAATATTTCCTTTGGACTGAATTGCGGGACAATTAAAAGCGTACCTCCACTCAATAATGGGGCATTTACAACTACCGTTAAACTGAAAACATGGAACATTGGCAATGTCGTAATGACACGGTCATTTTCCGTGATTTTTAAATATTCACCAACATCATGTGCATTGGAGAATATATTGGTATGTGTGAGCATGGCCCCCTTTGGTTTTCCCGTTGTCCCGGAAGTATAGAGTATGATTGCCGTATCTTCAGGATCCAGTTCTGGTCCTTTATATCCTTCATCCCCTTTCTCGACCATTTTTGTAAACGATTTCATTTTTGGGTAGATGTTCAATTTGCTAGTTTCCCCATTTTCCGGCTGTGTTTCACAAATTACATACATATCTACACTTGAGAGGATCGAGTTCATTTTCTCGAATAAGGGTAAAAGCTTATCTAATGCCACAACGACCTTTACATCGCCGTTATTCAGGATGTATCCAATCTCGTCAGGTGTGTAGATTGGATTTACGGGAATTACGGTCGCCCCTGTACGTAAAACTCCATACAACGAAATAATGAAATGTGGAGAATTGCCTAAAACCAGCGCAACATTATCACCTTTTGAAACACCCAGCCTATGTAATTCGTCTGCAAACTTCGAAACGGCTTTATCCAATTCCCCATATGAGGTGGATTGATCCATAAAATAAAAAGCTGGCTTGTCCGCCTTTCTTAAAGCAGTTTGATGAAGCTGTTCAGATAAATTCATCATTCTCCCTCCCCCCTGCAAATATAATGAATGAGTAATCATTCATTTTTATTATATTAAAAGAAAATGATTACAGCAACAATTTTATCCAAATTCAAGCAATTACTGTCATAATTAGACACAAAAACCGTCCTACTTAGTCAGGACGGCATTTCAGGCTTAATATATTAGGGCCAATATTTCTTCTTTCGTTACATTGCCAAAATAATGCCGAACATCTATCTCATCTAGTACATTGCTGATAGCTTTCTTTTCATAGCGTGATCCAGTAAGCTTCTGTTCAATATCCGCAACCTCTCCGACCCCGAAGAAGTCACCGTAGATTTTACAATGCTCAATGATTCCCCTGTTAACTTCAAGACGGATATCAACAGATCCCACCGAGAATCTATGCGAGTTTTGTAAGTTGAATTTAGGCGATTTTCCGTAGTTCCACTCCCAGTTTTGATACCTTTCTTCCGAGATTTTGTGAATTTTCTCCCAATCCGCCTCCGTTAAAACATACTCAGTGACCTCACCGCTTTCCTTAAAAATATTTTGCAGTAGGAATGAGCGGAATTCTTCAACAGACATCGGTTCTTTTAAAAAATCAGCGATATTACCGACGCGGCTTCTTATCGATTTAATCCCTTTAGACTCGATTTTATCTTTTTTCACTTTTAAAGCGGATACAATGTGATCCATTTCTGATTGAAACAACAATGTCCCATGACTGAACATTCTGCCCTTCGTTGAAAACATCGCGTTTCCGGAAATTTTCTTTCCTTCAGCCAGGATATCGTTACGTCCGCTTAATTCAGCTTGTATTCCTAGTTTTTCGAGCGTTTCCACGACAGGCTGGGTGAATTTCTTAAAATTATGGAAGCTATCCCCATCATCTCTCGTAATGAAACTGAAATTGAGATTCCCTAAATCATGATAAACCGCTCCACCCCCTGAAAGGCGGCGAACAACGGTAATGCCATTTCCATCTACATAATCGGCATTGATTTCTTCAATCGTATTTTGATTCCTTCCTATGATGATTGAAGGACGATTAATATAGAATAGAAGATAGGTCTCATCTATATTTAAATGTTTAAGCGCATATTCTTCGATGGCCAGATTAATTCTTGGATCCGTAATTCCATTATTATCAATAAAAAGCACAGTTGTTCCTCCTTGTAGACTTCATTCATACCATTAATATTTCATAGTTGGAATTCGAGATTGGTTTTAGCTACAGCTATTTCCCTTTTGAATACCTCGGATGCTTCTTTTTTAAGTTGATTAAGATCCCCATAATGAGGGAGATGAGTTAACAGCAAAAGCTGTACGTCGGCCTTGGCTGCTAGCATGCCAGCTTCTCTAGCCGTCATATGCCCTGCCTTTGAACCATCCATATCGCTGTAAAAGTTACTTTCACATAATAAAACATTTGCGTTTTTAGCGAAATCTGCAAGCTCATCCATATATGAACTGTCACCTGTGTAAACAATCGAATGATTTTCAGCTTCAATCCTCATAGCAAAACATGGTACTGGATGTTTCGTTTTCATGAACGTGAATGTACACGGTCCTATTGTTAAGGGTTCATCAGCAGAGTAGACTATTCCCTTTGTCACGTCTTTATAAGTTAACTTTCCAAATTCGGCTTCGTCTAAATCATGGCCATAAATAGGAATGGACCTTTTCTCGCTGCCCAATATCTGCTGTATGAGCGCGGCGTGTTGCAGGACACCAACATCCGCTATATGATCCGGATGATAGTGAGATAATACAACTGCACCAAGATCCTCCGGCTTCATATGATTTTGCAACTGTGATAGAACACCGCTGCCACAATCAAGCAGAATGCGAAAATCTTCATATTCAAGCAAATAGCCGGAACTTGCCTCATTTTTAGCTGGATATCCGCCCCAGCAGCCAATTACGGTGATTTTCATACTTAGGCACTCCTTTTTTTCTCAATGACTTCCCCATTAATATAAACTATTCTTACCCTTATTTCACCTTTTTCACTTATGTTATAAAACAAACATTGACACATCTACTCTGTTATAATACAATGTAATCATAGAAAAGCGAATAATAAAAATACAGGAGATGATGTTCATGATTCAAAGTAGCATTGAGTTCTTTAAAAACCTGCCTCCGAAACAATGCATGGAATGCGGAAAAAAAATCGAAGAACAGCACGAATGTTATGGAAACCACTGTGATCATTGCCTTTCTGGAGAGTAGTGTTTTGTTTCACCATCCGCTTCCCAATTAGCAGGATGATCTCATATAAATTCAGTCTCGCAGCTGAAAACCATCCCAAATATAAAGAAGAGAAACCGATGATCGGTTTCTCTTCTTTATTTCGATTCATTGCATTTTAAGCCAAAAAAATAGAATTATCACGGAGTGGATAATCCTTTGAATAAATATATTTTAAATAGTTCAGCAATTTCCTCTTTTCCTAATGGGGCATGATTCCTTTCCCAATCAAAAATAAGGGCAAGGTACATCTTTAGCATCAGGAAAGCTGTTATCTCTGGATCACAAGGCTGTATATAGCCCTTATCAATCGCAATTTTAAGTTTTTCCTTAATGTAAGATACAATGGCTTCTTCCATTTCATTTATCATTTCCTGAACGGCCGGAGTACCAATTTCCCGCTCTTCCTGAAGAAGTTTTAAAGATAATTGATGTTCCTGCCTGAACTCCAGGATTCGATAAACAGCCCGATGCAGATTTTCAAAAAAGGATAGTTGTTCATCCAAAGATTGTTCCGCCTCATATTTCATTTCCTCTATCATCCGCTGAACGATTTCTTTAAACAGCTCTTCTTTATTTTTATAAAAGGTATAAATTGTACCTTTCCCCACATTGGCAATTTTAGCGACTTGATCCATCGTCGTTGCCTTATATCCAAAAAGTGAAAACGACTTGGTCGCAGCTTCTAGAATTAATTTTTTACGATCAACAGACATTTCCCACCTCATTTCTGACCAAACGGACAAAACGGTCATTAAGTTCAACAATATCATACCAAAAATTTTCAGTCTTTTCAATAAAACTTTCAATTTTCTAGGGAAATAATGGCCATCCTCATTACTGGACAGCCACTTTCCTAAAACAGGTTATAAAATTTCATCACCAGGATACGCTTTTCCAGATGTAGCTTATCTTTCAACTTCATTTAAAAAATATGTAAGGTCATCGCAATCATGGATGAAATGCATATCCCTTATTAACAAATCATTTTTCCTGTAATCTGTTTAAAATGATTGTGGCCAATGCATCGATGAATTCAGGTTTAACATTGGGCATATCCGGCCGGTAGTAACCTGCACCAATATCTTCCGTTACAACCTTACATTCATAATCGTTATCATAAAGGACTTCAAGATGCTCAGCAACAAAACCAACAGGTATATAAATGAAAGCTTTATAACCTTTTGCTTGATGAAGATCTCTGGTTAAGTCCTGTACATCCGGTCCTAACCATGGTTCAGGTGTTTGTCCAGCGCTTTGCCAGCCAACTGCGTAATTGGTAACCCCTGCGCCTTTTGCAATCATGTCTGCAGTTTCTTTCAGTTGATTTGGATATGGATCTCCTAATTGCAATATCTTTTCTGGGAGGCTATGCGCAGACACAATCAAAGCGTAATTATCGCGCTCTTCCGAGGTCATTTTCCCGATTACTTCTTTTAATTGGTCTACCCAATATTGAATGAATTTCGGCTCATCATACCAGCTTTCAACAGAAGTGATGGTCAGGTCACCCAATTTAGCGGCTTCATCCTGAGCACGTCCATTATAAGACTTCACGCTGAATGTTGAAAAGTGCGGTGCCAATACAATACTTACCGCTTCTTTGATACCATCATCATGCATTTGTTTCACTGCGTCTTCAACAAAAGGTTCAATATGTTTCAGTCCTAAATATGCCTTGAATTCAATTTCTTCCTGAACGGAATTCAATTGCTTTTCAAGGGTTTCAGCTTGTGCTGCAGTTATTTTTGCAAGCGGTGATAATCCACCGATCGCTTCATATCTGCCTTTTAGATCAGCAATCAATTCATCGCTTGGTCGTCTCCCATGACGAATATGTGTATAATATCTTTCAATATCCTCTTCAGTGTACGGAGTACCATAAGCCATGACTAGAAGGCCCATTTTTTTTCTTGACATCAAATTACACCTCTTTTAAAGATTTCGTTCTTTTATTGTGCATCCATTTAAGGATTCTTAGCAAATGGTTCGCTCACCTTACTTCATTTTTGATGAATATTCATGAATGAAGGCGGTCAGCCTTTTCAGTGTTTCAGGGTTTACGGAAGGGAAGACCCCATGTCCAAGATTAAAGATGTAGCCATCCTGTTCCATGCCCTGATCCAGGATCCTTTTCGTCCGATCTTCTATAACATCCCACGATGATAATAGCAGGGCAGGATCAAGGTTACCTTGAACCGTTTTCTGTATTCCCATTTGTCTTGCTTCTGTAATTGGAAGTCTCCAATCAAGCCCGACCACATCAATTGGAAGATCATTCCACTCGAGTGCCAAGTGACTCGCACCGACCCCGAACATGATTAGCGGTACATTTTCTTCCCGTAATGAAGAAAAAATACGATTCATGATTGGCTTGATGAATACGCGGTAATCTTCAACGTTCAATGCACCCACCCATGAATCAAAGATTTGGATGGCTTTAACGCCAGCTTTAATTTGTGACTTGACATAGATGATGATCATATCGGCTAACTTATCCATTAAAGCAAACCACGCCACTGGCTCGGAATACATGAAAGCTTTCGTCTTATTGTAGTTTTTGGAAGGTCCGCCTTCAATCATGTATGAAGCAATGGTGAATGGTGCACCGGAAAAACCAATCAAAGGTACCGACAATTGTTCAGTGGTCAACAATTTAATCGTGTCCAACACATATGGGATGTCTTTCTCTGGGTCCAATTCACCTAACTTTTCAACATCTGTCAACGATTGGATCGGATTGGATATGACTGGACCGATTCCCGACTGTATCTCAACATCCACACCAATGGCTGGTAGCGGTGTCATAATATCTTTATATAAAATTGCAGCGTCTACATCATATTGCTCAACTGGCAATCTAGTCACATAAGCGCATAATTCCGGCTGATGAGTAATCTCAAAAAGGGAGTACTTCTCTTTCAATTTACGGTATTCCGGCTGTGAACGGCCAGCCTGGCGCATATACCAAACAGGCACATGATCCGTTTTCTCTCCTCTCGCAGCTTTTAAAAATGTATCATTCGTAATTTCCTTAGACATTAATATCCACCTTTCAAGCAATCACGTTTCTATTTTTATTCATTACTTACATAGAATATCAGAAGGATGTTGAATTTCAAATCGAATCTCCTTAAACTATAGCTTTTTCTATAATAGAAGTATAGCCAACATATTTATTTGTCAGGAAATCGACGTTTTTATAAAAATCTCACCGATTTCCAAGCCTTTTGGTTTGATTGGAAATGGTAAAAGCATTATTCATTGGGTAAAATGGGTATACAGTTACTATATAGAAATTGGAGGGGAATTTATGAATGTATTCATCACTACAGGCACCTACGATTTTTTGAAAATCAAAAAAGATAAGCACCCGAATGAAAAAATATTACTTATGCAGAATTCTGGCACTACAGTCCTTTTGCATGAAACATCAGGTAAAACGATCTTCAGCTCGCCACGTAAATATGAAGTAGTGGATGGGAAAGGACACCTTCAAGATCATGGATATGTAGTCATGAACAATATCCCTGTCAGTGAAGAAGGACGGCCGGTATTCGAACATCGTTTTAAAAAAAGGGCCGGTTTCATTGAAAATGAACCAGGTTTCGTCGCCCTCCGTATCCTGAGGCCAATCAACTCTGAAACTTATGTAATCTTAACGATTTGGGAGAAACAAGCTGACTTTATGAGCTGGCAGAAATCCAGTTCCTATCAGGAGGCCCATAACAGCGACACAAAAGCTACTATTACGAATTCCAGTCAGAAGATGTTTTCTGGTGAAGCCTATGTAACGCAGTATACATTGGTGAAAGATCCCCAAGAATAATCTTTTCCTGATCAATAAGAGTCCCATCCTCTCAAGGATGGGACTTTTCGGTTTCAGAGCGTTATTTTGGACGTCCAAATTATGAAAAGAATGTATTAAGCCAATAAACAATCCGACAAATTCCTTCTTTATTTCCGGGGAAATGTAACAGATATATACAAAGATCTCATGTTTTTTTTATAAATGCTCCTCCGTCTTACGAACTTATACAAATTAATCAAGGTTAAACTGTATGCAGCTCCTAATGCATAACCTGCCAAAATATCAGTTGGAAAATGAACGTTCATGGCGATCCGGCTTATCCCGATTAGCAGAACCAGACAAACGAAACCGATTCCCATTACCCATTTCAATGAGTTACCTTTAACTTCTTTTAGAATGAAATAAGCAACCATACTGAAGAAAATAAGTCCTAACATTGCGTGGCCACTTGGAAAACTGTAGCCACCTGTCTCCAGCAAATGGTTCTCAGGACGCACCCTTTGAGTATGATTTTTTATCCACTCGTTTAAAACATCGCCGCCAGCCATTCCGATAGAAAAGACGGCCATGGGCAAATAATTCTTCTTTATTATCCATAAATACAGGACACATAGTAGGCTTACAATTCCAATGACCTTGGATTTACCAAGATAGGTAATAGACTTGAAGAAAGTGAACGGAATAGTATTCTCACC
Organism: Peribacillus sp. YIM B13482; assembly: GCF_042787975.1. Lineage (NCBI taxonomy): Bacteria > Bacillati > Bacillota > Bacilli > Caryophanales > Bacillaceae > Peribacillus > Peribacillus sp. YIM B13482. Next base: position 25,149 of record NZ_JBHZPF010000004.1, on the reverse strand, counting down.
CACGGCAAAAAGTTCTGCAATATACGTATCGAACGCTAGCGTTTTCTCACTCTGGACTTCATGCATCAAAAAAAAGAATAGCAACAGGCAAAGTAAAACCACAGCCATCCAAGAATATTTAATCATTCATACAACTCTCCTCAAGGTATTTAATTCACTTTGGATTATTCAGAATATGATATACTATTTACAATTAAACCAATCATTGGGAGGTGCAAAATGATACAGCGATTACACGATCTTATAGATGGTTCTTATGAAGAAATGGTTTCAATCAGGCGTTATCTTCACCAACATCCTGAGCTTTCTTTTCAAGAGACCCAAACGGCTGCCTTCATCGCTGAATATTATGAAAAACTTGGAATCGAACATCAGAAAAATGTAGGCGGTAATGGTGTTATTGCTAAGATTACTGGCAGTAAGCCTGGTAAAACGGTAGCAATGCGCGCTGATTTCGACGCCTTACCGATTCAAGATGAAAAAGAAGTTGCCTATAAATCAACCGTATCCGGGGTCATGCATGCGTGCGGACATGATGGCCATACAGCGACTCTCCTGGTTCTTGCAAAAAATCTGAATGCCCTGAAGGATGAGCTCGAAGGCCAATATATATTTATCCACCAGCATGCTGAAGAATATGCTCCAGGGGGCGCCAAACCGATGATTGATGCGGGTTGCCTTGATGGAGTGGATGTAATTTTCGGCACCCATTTATGGGCTACGGTCCCTACTGGAACAGTCCAATACGCTTATGGACCTCTAATGGCTGCTGCTGACCGATTTGAGATCATCATTCAAGGGCAGGGTGGACATGGAGCACAGCCTCATAAAACCCGCGATGCAATCGTAGTCGGCTCTCAGCTAGTCATGGCCCTACAGCAAATCGTAAGCCGCCGCCTTAATCCAATAGATTCTGCAGTCATTACCGTTGGTTCCTTTGTAGCCGATAATGCCTTTAACGTCATTGCAGATAAGGCAAAAATTATCGGGACCGTCCGTACTTTCAAGGAAGATGTCCGTTCATTTATAAGGGAAGAAATAGAGCGGATTGTTAAAGGAACCTGCCTAGCTGCGGACTGCACCTATGAATATCGATACGTTCAAGGCTATCCGGCTGTCATCCCACACGATGAGGAAACTAAATTCATGATTGAAAGCACTGAGTCCATCAAGGAAGTTTTGGTTACAGAGGAAATTGACCCGGATATGACAGGTGAAGATTTTTCTTATTATTTACAAAATGTGAAAGGTACATTCTTCTTTACAGGAGCCAGGCCAAAAAATGAACATACATACCCGCATCATCATCCTTTGTTCGATTTCGATGAAAAAGCGATGCTCATTGCAGCCAAAATATTAGGCACTGCTGCTGTAACCTATCATAATAAGGAACAATCATCCCCAAAGGTGAATGAATCTTTATTGCGGTAATGATAAAGGGACGGGTTTCCTGTCCCTTACTCTTTTAGAAGTCTGATTCGGTAACAATTGACAGCCGTCTCCCCAAGTTGTTCCAACAAATGATGGTTGGCATATGCACCGACAGCTGCCCCAAACCCTGGGACTAGCTGGAACATTTTAATGACATCGATGTGATCGCGATATTCCTGCTGAAATTCTTGCCAGTCTATTTCCGGCCATTTCCCTGAATCCCATTCTTCTATTACCCGTAATGTTTCCAGTTTTTTTCCCTCGCTCGAAAATGCCATCTGAAAGATATGGAGTATGAACAGGCGTTCCTCATATTTATTTGGATCAAAACCATATATACGGGATATTTCGAATAATAACTTCATCTTGATGCTAAGCAGTAATGGGAAATCAGCCAATCCAATTAAAAGCCCTGCCGCTCCGGTTCCCACACCTTCTATAACGGCTGTTTTCCGATAGGCCGTTACAGTTTCCGCAACCCATTCTTCTTTTTGCTGCAAGGATAGAAACGCTACATTTTTTTCTTTAGACATATATTTCGAACCTGATAATACGGCCTCAATCATCCCTTTAATACTATCAGTAATCATTTTGTGCACTCGTTCCGGAATATAACTATTCATTTTGATTTGCGCCTTTTTGGACATCCGCTCAAGCCTGCCGGATTTCTTGGCTACTTTCTTTTTCCATGATACTAGTTCCGATAATGCCTTTTGTCCATATTCATCCATCAATAACACCTCCATTAAATATGTATATACCCCCTACGAGGCTTTTAGTTTCAATTTTCATTTCTTAAAAGAAAAAGCTGATTTTATGAAAAATCAGCTTCTGATTAAAAGTTTTTAATTTTCTTTGTTGCATAATTTTTAAAACCGAATAAGAATACAAGTCCCATTGCCAGTGCGGCTAAGGCGGACATCCATTCCCCTTTCACTAGCAGGACCAAGCAGAAGACCAGGTCCTCAAATAATAGGAAAAAGGAAATTAGCTTTATGACTGCAGATTCTCTCATTTTTGCTGGCAATGGATAAAGTGAGACCCACACTTTCCATTCATGAGCCTTCCAAACCGGTAACAATTGCAGGGCTGTCATAAACAGGAACATAAAAGTTACAATTAAATGTGCCCATATGTTAGTGAATACACTTAAAATAACGGAGCCAATGATAGTTAAACGAAAACAAAGTCCCACATAATCATTGGATCGCAACAAAGTACGGGCGTAAAGATAGGTATACGTTGATTTTTCACCATATGGAATGAATGATAAAAGCCAGTCCATCCATTTCCTTCTTGCTACCTTCCCTTTCAAATGGGGAACATCAGTAAACATGTTCGCTATTCGATAAAAAGAATTCATCCGCTTATTTTCCAGTTCCACCAGCCGCTCCCACTTCAACACAAAATCTTTAGTTGCGCTCCGGTAATACATGTAAAGCCCTAACAATAATAAAATGGTTATAAGTGCAAACAGTATATTTGCCCTTGAACAGATGAAATAGAGCATCACACCATTAAGTAAAAAGCGGATTAAGGAGTCCCACTTGCTCACTGATGTATCTTGATATTTCAATACTTGCCAACGCATGGTTAAATTCAAAAACTTCAAAATAAGCAATACAACCAGGATGATTCCAAAGTCTGTACCTCCTGCACCCGTAACCTTCGTATACATTGGAATAAATGCAATTAGGACAACCAGAAGGATAAAGCCCTGCATGACCCAACTTAATACCAGAGAATTCTTGAAATAGCTTTTCAACTTCGTTTCAAGCGGAAGTAAGAATACCGTATCAGGTTCTTTCAAAAAAGTATTTATCGGGCTTCTGGTTATAATCAACGATAAAACAAAGGCCATGATCATTTCAGCCGGGAAATCACTTTTTAACGTCTTCACCCAATCGCTGTAATAATAAGCTAAACCACCAAGAACCAATACCATGACAAAAACCAGATGGCCGTTAAAAATGTAACGAAGATATTTTTGCGTTTCATTTATATAGCCTAAATATCTTTCCTTCCAGAGATTTTGACTATTCATGACCGATTTCTTCTTTCGTCAATTGAACATATAAATCGTCAAGAGTTGCCCCCGGCATGGAAAATTGTTCACGAAGCTGTTCAAGATTGCCTTTTGCCCGAATCTCCCCATTATGCAGGATGATGAAAGAATCACAATACCGCTCGGCTGTAGCCAGTATGTGTGTTGACATTAAAATTCCCGCTCCGCTCTCTTTCATTTTCCTCATCAAATCAAGCAGGGATTGAATGCCTAATGGATCAAGACCTACGAAGGGTTCGTCGACGATATATAAAGACGGCTGTACTAAAAAGGCGCACATTATCATGACCTTTTGCTTCATTCCTTTTGAAAAATGCGCCGGAAACCATTTAAGTCTTTTCTCCATATGAAATTCCTTTAACAGAACGTCCATCCTTTCTTTATATGTGGATTCCTCCAAACCATGCGCCATGGCCGTCAGCTTTAAATGCTCCTCAAGTGTAAGCTCATCATACAAGATTGGAGTTTCTGGAACATAAGTGAATTGCTTACGATATGTATCCGGGTCCTGGGCAAGTGTTTTGCCATGAATCGAAACACTTCCGCCTTTCGGCTCCATGAGTCCGATGATATGTTTAATCGTCGTACTTTTCCCAGCCCCGTTGAGCCCGATTAACCCTACTAACTCATTTGGTTGAATGTCAAAGCTAATTCCCTTTAGAACGGGCGTTTTCGTGTAACCGCCAACTAATTGCTTGATTTCCAATAAGGACATATAAACGATCCTTTCTATATAGAGGTTCTTATTTCCATTTTATCAAATTATCCTGCTTTTATATAGTCGAGTGTTCCCGGAACAAAATTTCCATAAATAACTAATTATATTTTTCCTGCTTGGTGGTCATCATAAATAAGGAAGAAGGGGTTAGTCATTACGTGTGATTCACATCATATTGTAAATGAGGTGTCAGTTAAAGACGTATTACACTGAAATACCCAAATGTTTTATTACAAATGATTCACATCATATTGTAAATGAGGTGTCAGTTAAAGACGTAAAACTGAATTAAACCAGAAGCTTCATTTAAAAAAATCGTTTCGAGCAAGGAGATGGTTCTCTTGCACGTAAAAGCAGAAAAATCATTCAATAATTATCAATTATGCTTTGTAAGTTGATGAAACTTTAAAGATATAGGAGATGGTTGCTTTGAATGGAAAATCTCTAATCAGATAATAACCGTATTTTACTAAAATGTAGATGAGGTGTTTGTCGCAGAGAATTTATGCTAATGCGAATTTTGAAGCCCCCCCCCCTTTTTCAAACAAGCAGGGTGCAACTTAATGTTGCATCCTGTTTTTATGATTTTTCCTTTTCCCAAGGATTCATGCTATGGTACGATTAACCAAATACATTAACTTCTAAAGGAGCGTTTTTTAATGAGTGATTGCATTTTCTGCAAAATAATCGATGGAGAAATACCAAGTACCAAAGTCTTCGAAAATGAACATGTACTGGCCTTTCTAGATATCAGTCAAGTAACAAAAGGCCATACCCTGGTAATACCTAAAGTACATAAGGAAAATCTATATGAGTTGACACCTGAAATTGCCAAGAATCTTTTTGAGGTGGTACCTGAAATTGCCCGTGCTATGAAACAGGAATTCCAACCTGTAGGCCTGAATCTTTTAAATAATAACGGGGAAGCCGCAGGACAGTCCGTTTTCCATTTTCATATGCATTTAATTCCTCGGCATGGGGAAGGTGACGGCTTTGGGGCTGTTTGGAAAACGAATACACGCGACTATACACCCGATGACCTGAAACAAATCGCTGACTCCATCGCACAGCATATTAAGTGAAATTTACGCTACCTGTAAAGGGTTATTATCCACCTCCTAACTATTGGAATATTACAACTTACGTTCAACGATTTCTCTAAAATAGCTCAGTTATACGTGACAAAAAACACCCTAAATAGGTCCTCACTTAAAGTGAGGGACCTATTTATTTCCTCCTCTTCCATTACTTCCTATTTCATTTTTTTATCTACCTAAAATTCTAAATTTTTCTCCTATTGAAATTAGTTTTCTGGTAGGATATAAATAGATTTAAACACTTTAACACATAGACGTATTAGGAGGAAAAAATTTGAAACGTGCACGCAATTTTAACGCTGGGCCAGCTGCCCTTCCCTTAGAAGTTTTACAAAGAGCCCAAAACGAATGGCTGAATATTGAGGATTCCGGAATGTCCGTCATGGAACTAAGCCATAGAAGTTCGGAATTCGAAAAAATTCATAACCATGCCATTCAATCATTAAAAGACCTTATGGAAATTCCTGAAAATTATGAAGTCCTTCTACTGCAAGGAGGAGCAAGTCTACAATTTTCCATGATTCCCATGAACATTTTGAATGATGGAAAAAGGGCAGATTATGTCCTTACTGGTTCTTGGTCGGAAAAAGCATTAAAAGAAGCAAAAAAGGTTGGTAAAACGGCAGTAGTAGCTTCATCCAAAGATGAAAAATATACATTCATCCCTAAAGTTGCAGACATCGAATTGAATGATGATGCTGCATATCTTCATATCACAAGCAATAATACGATTTACGGAACACAATGGAAAGAATTCCCAGAAACTGGAAACATTCCTTTAGTAGCTGATATGTCAAGTGATATTCTCAGCAAAAAAATTGATGTTAGTAAATTCGGAATCATATATGCAGGTGCACAAAAGAATTTAGGTCCGTCGGGAATCACAGTCGTTATCATCCGTAAGGATTTAATAACGGATAATGAAAAAATCCCATCCATGATGAACTATTCTATCCATTCGAAAAATGATTCGTTATATAACACTCCTCCGACATTGGCAATTTACTTATTGTCCCTTGTGTTAGATTGGGCAAAAGAACAGGGTGGCGTGGAAAAGATTGCTGAAATCAATGAAGAAAAAGCAAAAGTCATTTACGATGCCATCGACGGCAGTAATGGCTTTTATAAAGGCCATGCCCTATCAGACAGCCGTTCATTCATGAATGTAACCTTCACGCTTCCGTCTGAAGAAGCTGAAGTTCAATTCCTTAAAGAAGTGAAGCAAGCCGGATTCGTAGGACTGAACGGTCACCGTTCTATCGGTGGCTGCAGAGCATCCATCTATAATGCTGTCCCTTTATCCCATTGTCAGGAGCTTGCGGATTTCATGAAGAAATTCCAGGAATCGTATAAAGCTAAGGAAGCTCAAACTCTTTAATTCAAACAAATATACCTTCTAAAAAAATAGGTCTTATGATATACTATTTTAAACTTCTTGCAACAGGCAATAGTGCATTGTTGAAGAAAAGATGTTAGTTGAGATGAGAATAGGAGAGATGAGTAAATGAAAACGAAAACCCTTGTGTCACTGTCCCTATTAATCGGGATTGGGGCTGCCCTGCATTTTATCATTCCTGGATTCTTCCTTGGAATGAAACCGGATATGATGCTGTTGATGATGTTTTTGGCGATCACGCTGTTTCCCGCGAAGAAGAATGTATTCATTGTCGCCTTGGCTGCTGGAGCCATCTCTGCCATGACAACTACATTTCCTGGTGGACAGATTCCAAATATCATAGACAAATTGGCAACAGCCTTTCTGTTTTACCTTTTATTCATCAGTCTTAAGAAATTTTCAACGTCCGTTGTCACGGTTAGTGTCTTGACTGCCGTAGGAACAATAATTTCCGGTGCTGTCTTCCTTGGTTCGGCTTATTATATCGTTTCCCTTCCAGGGCCTTTCGTTGCACTTTTCGGCGCTGTTGTGCTTCCTGCCGTACTGCTAAATACAGTTGCGATGGTCATCATTTATCCAATTGTGAACGGCATCGTAAGAAAATCTAATATACCCATTAATGCTTAAGCAGCAGGATCATCATATTTAAAAAAGCACCGGAATGTCCGGTGCTTTTTTTTCCACTCTTATGAATCTGGAGTCTAATCAGAATCATCCTCCAAGGATCAATGAATCAATATCCACATAAACCAAATCAAAAGCAGTAACCCTCCGGGAAGACCCATAGCGAAGGCTCTAGCCTGGAGCACCCTCTTAGGCGGATAGATGCCAGGAGTTTTTGCTTTTCGTAGAAAATACCCCATTCCACACAAGCATATCAGGCCTAATAAAAAAATGATTTTCATTATTAACCCACCAGTGCCATCCATGTTCCGACAGCTTGTTTTTACTATCTATATGCTGTTCTTTCCTTTATATGAAGCATTTTTAATAAAGCTTCAAGTTATTTTTAAATATTATATATTTACTATCTAAGTTTAAAAAAATATTTTTGTGATATAAAGATAAAATGGTCTATACTCTTCCATAGGAATGAAAATTATGGTATTTTGATATCAATAGTATTTCTATCCCTATTTATCATAATTTCCAATTGATGCTTTTTTCAGCAGGGATTTAGACCATGTAAAGCGAAAACAATATTATAAAATGAGGTGATCCTAATGAAAGCAAAATCATTACTAATTGGCTTTTTAACCGGAACGGTCGTAGCGGGTGCAGCAACCTTACTTTCTACTCCAAGTTCAGGTAAAGACTTACGGACCCGCATCAAAACGAATACGGAAGAAATTAAGAATACAATTGATGAGTTAAAGGTGAAAATGCTAAATATTAAAGATGACACGATAGAAGCTACACAAATCAGCAAAGAAACGGTAAAAGCCTTCATTTCGGATGTTCAGGTCGTCATCGAGAACTGGAAGCAGGAAATCGAACCCAATAAGAATGAATTATTGAAGAACGTTCAAGAAATTGAAAATTCTTTAAAAGAATTGGAAAGGGTAATCCCTGCTTCCAAAAATTAATACACACAAGCTTGGTTCTCCATTTTTACCAATAAATCACATGGTTTATTGGAGTGAAATGGAGAATTCAATTAAAAAAAATAAAATTTTCTAAAAATTTCGCAAATATTTTCTTTATTAATTTTTATTTTATTGTCATAATAAATATACAGAATCTTATAAGTAGGTGAGCCCATAATATGCAGAATAAAAATTATTCTATGAAAGAAGCAATGATTTTTAGTCAACGAATTGCACAATTAAGCAAAGCATTATGGAAATCGATTGAAAAAGATTGGCAGCAATGGATTAAGCCCTATGATTTAAATATCAATGAGCACCATATTCTTTGGATTGCCTACCATCTTAATGGCTCTTCCATTTCAGATGTTGCAAAATTTGGGGTCATGCATGTTTCTACGGCATTTAATTTTTCAAAAAAATTAGAAGAACGCGGGTTTTTAACTTTTTCAAAGAAAGAAAATGACAAAAGGAATACGTATATAGAGATCACCCCAGAAGGTGAAAAGCTTCTACTTGATTTAATGGAGACATATGACCCAAGTAAGAACTCTGCTTTCTCAGGTGCACTTCCACTTCGTGAGCTTTATGGGAAGTTTCCGGATATGATTGAAATGATGGCTGTCATACGTAATATATACGGTGAAGATTTCATGCAAATCTTTGAACGATCCTTCGATAACATTGATCAGGAATTTACTGACGTGGAGGGTAAAATCACAAAAAAAAAGATAGAGAAAGAAACTGAACCAGTTTAATCTCACACTCTATCCATTTCCTTCATGAATGATACATATAAACCTTGTGAGAGGCATGCATCAATGCATTCCTTTATGGTTATTCTTGGATTAACCTTTCTTTCAAATTGATTAAAAAGCGGTCGAAAGTTCATGTAACCTTCCGCTTTTTCTATTTCGTAGCGCTTGCTCAAGATATCACATGTTTCTAATAACTCTTCCGCTTCCTTCTTCGTGAAATTTTTTTCCACAAAAAGAAAGTCCAACTTGGCCTCCGGATTACGTATCATGTTTAATAAAAGCCTTTGATGAAAACGGAGTATTTCTATTTCTTCATTTATATTATTCATACATCATTAATCCCCAATCAATCATTCAATTTTATCATAAAAGACTTAAAACCAATCAGATTTTCACGTTCAAAAAAATCAGCCAAATCCATGTCCAAAACCCGGCCTTAAACGTCTTTAATATTCATCCACTCTAAAGTGATTATTATCATAAAACTTAATCCAAGAATTCTATTGCTTTTTCCACCCATTCATCGTAATGTATGTAGGTAAATTCAACGGTCTTTGGAGGGCTGATTCTAAATGAATTCGTGGAAAACAATTGACGTGGCAAAACAATATGGGAATTGCCGTCTGATCTTATTTTCAGTTTTTACTATATTGATGTCTTTTGTTCTGATCTATACATTATTAAGTGTCTTTTCATCCCATGTTGTTTTGTATGACGATCAAACAATGGTATTTTTTAGCCTATTGCTCTTATTATATCCTGTTCACAAACTATTACACTATTTACCTTTACGATTTTTATGTAAAAAAGTAAAAACTTCTTGGTCCTTGAAGTGGAAACTTGTGCTTACATGCAGGGTCAATGTGCATTATCCGATTCGAAAGCACCTCTATCTCTTGACCCTTGTGTTACCTTTCTTCATTATGTCTGTCATATTGATTGGTTGTGCCCTTAGTTTTCCACATTACATCCATTATTTCACTATTTTATTATCCCTGCACACTGGATTATGCGTGTCGGATTTTATTTATATAAAAAACCTGGTTGGTTCCCCAGGACATTCATTTATCGAAGAACATCTAGAAGGGTACGATATACTTATTCAAAAGTGATTCCTTATCTATTCATAAAGATGCCTGATAAGATTTTTAGGTATCTTTTTTCATTATAATTTGGTATCGTATTTATACATGATGTTTTGCAAGGAGGGATTTTAGGTTTTGATCTCGTTCTGGTTTATTATTTTTGCTATTTTGATTCTTTATAATATTAATAGAATGACAAACTCTTTATGCATTCAAAAAGAAATTGCTGAAGACCGGCAGCCTAAAGTATTCAGGATCATTAATGTTTTAATTACTATTATGTTATTATCCTCCTATATTGAAATTTTGTATACGTAGAGATAAGCAACAAATGATGGCCATCATTTGTTACATACATTGGTGATACCCGGCGCATTATCCACATAAAGAAAAAGGGCGAAGCGGTCAGCTTCGCCTTTTGTTTATGAGTTTATAACCAAGAAGCTCCAATGATGATTAACAGGATGAAAAGAACGACAATTAGAGCAAAGCCTCCACCTATTCCTCCAGACATTGATCTTCCTCCCTTCCATTCTTAAGTAATAGCATTTTCATGCACACTCTTATATCCGCCAAAAGGAATCCATTCCTTTCATAGCTTGATAATCAATTCAATCTTTTTTGTAGCGGCTACCCTATCCTATTCAACTCCACGGCAAAAGGAGTGGGCTCTTTCCATTATTAATATTGCGAACTATTAGCAAAAGGATGCTCCTACAATTATTAATAAAATGAATAACACCACTAACAAAGCGAAACCTCCGTTAAATCCATTACTCATTATGCTACCTCCTTTTGGATGTCCTCGATTTATCATATGTAATGGTTCTTTATCTGGGTAGGCGTTCACCCATTTTCCAAAAATTCTTATTCAAACACCAATATATTATTTTTTGTAAACTAACCAGAATATGTTATAGTTAATTTTGTGGAAATACGAAGAATAGCAAACCAGAAACTTAAAACTAGGAGTTGTTTTTATGAAGAAATGGGCATTATCGATTGCTGTTACTGCAGGGCTGATCGGACTTACAGCATGCAACAGCGACAAGGAAGCAGTCGTGGAAACTAAAGCGGGAGATATATCTAAAGAAGAACTTTACAATGTAATGAAAGACCGTTATGGTGATGCCGTCCTTCAAGAACTTATTTATGAAAAAGTTCTTTCCGAGAAATATACAGTAACGGATAAGGAAGTAAAAGCTAAAACGGACGAGCTTAAAAAACAAATGGGTGAAAATTTCCAAACTGCCCTGGCCTCTTCCGGATATAAGAGCGAAGATGATCTTAAACGTGCACTTAAAATCGGCATGCTTCAAGAAAAAGCAGCCGTTGCTGATATTAAAGTAAAAGAAGCTGACGTAAAAAAAGCTTATGAAGACTATAAACCACAAATCAAAGCGAGACATATTCTTGTAAAAGACAAAAAAACCGCTGACGAAGTTGAAGCTAAATTGGCCAAAGGCGAAGACTTCGCTAAACTTGCAAAAGAATATTCAACAGACACAGGCACAGCTCAAAAAGGCGGGGAGCTAGGCTGGTTCGGTCAAGGTGAAATGGTTCCTGCATTTGAAGAACAAGCTTACAAAATGAAGAAAAATGAAATCAGCAAACCGATTAAATCCGATTATGGCTACCACATCATCCAACTTCTTGATACAAAAGAAAAGAAACCATATAAAGATATGAAAAAAGATCTTGAGTATAAGTTGAAAGTCGCTCAAATTGACCAAGCTAAAGTTCAAGATATTTTGAATTCAGAAGTCAAAAAAGCTGACGTGAAGATTAAAGATAAAGATCTAAAAGATGCCATCACTTCTGGTGACGCAACTAAAGCTGAAAAATAATTGGATAGTAAAAAGCGACAGGCCATTGGCCTGTCGCTTTTTTTCTCATCATTCAAGCTATGCTCCCTGATTTATATCCTTTTTACGCCTTTCACGCTCTTCTTCCATACGTTCAATGTACTTCTGACCTTCCTTCTCAATCCATGCATCATCTATGAGGCGTTCCTGCCTAGCGGTCCAAATTGACATGACTGCACTGACGATTATTCCAATAAACACGAACCAGATCCAAATTGGCATGTCCATTCCCTCCCAAAAAATCTACTATACATTTAATAGAGGATATGCGTGAACAAAAAAAATATGCTTCTTTCTCCATCGAGAAAGAAGCATATTCATTAAAATGTTGGTTTATAGAATGAACGATTATCGAGCGCAAAGACTCTTTCCGTAAATTCACCCGGTTTCACTTTTTCCAAGGCGCGGTCCATCATATTTATCTTGGCATCCATATTATCAATATAATGTAACACTTCCGCTTCCCTCACCATTGGCGGTTTGGGGCTGCCCCATTCCGCTTTACCATGATGGCTTAATATCAAGTGCTTTAGAATCATGATTTCTTCTGCTTCAATGCCTAATTCCTCTGCAGCTTTACCGACTTCATTTACCATGATGGTGATATGCCCCAACAAGTTCCCTTCGACAGTATAAACAGTCGACACAGGCCCAGATAGCTCATGTACCTTTCCAAGATCATGCAGGATGACTCCTGCATACAAAAGATCCCTGTTGAGCGAGGGATATAGTGTTGAAATGGCCTTAGCCAGCCCTAACATCGATACCACGTGATAGGCAAGTCCCGACATATACTCATGATGGTTCTTGGTGGCAGCAGGAAACGTCAGGAATTCATTCTGGTATTTTTTAATGAGGTGCCTAGTCACCCTTTGGATATTCGGATTCCTCATTTCAAAAATGAATTGAGTGATGGTTTCCATCATTTCTTCTTGACTTAAAGGCGCCGTTTGAATTAAATCGGCTTTCGTGACGCCATCGGCATCTGATGTAAGTCTAATATTACGGATTTTCAATTGGCTGCGTCCCCGATAATTCTGGACTTCCCCCTGGACTTTCACCGTAGCTTCCGCACTGTATGTTTTCTCATCAGCCTCGGAAACATCCCATAGCTTTGCTTCGATTTCCCCGGTTTTATCACACAAAATCAATGTTAAAAACGGCTTTCCATTACTTGCAACCGCTTTTGTACTCGTTTTAATATACATATATATATCTACTACTTCACCAATTCCGTAGTGTATGATCCCATTTCCCATGCGACTGCCCCCGTTCAATTAAATATCAACATTATAACATATCAATCTAGTTAGTGCGTTTAGTTTTCGTTAATAAGTGACAGACAATTGAAAGGAAAAGACTAAGCTGCCGTCACTTTCACCCCACAGGAAAACCAGGCTTGAAATCAAGCCTGGTTTTCCATTCAGATCTATTTCAACAGTTCTTGTTCGGACAATACGCACACTTATCCTGGCCCTCAATTCGGAAATATAAACAGCATGTCACCCGTTTATAAGGATTCATGGACTCCGGAACATTTTTTTCCCCAATGAATCTTTTAAAAGGTGAACGTGTTTCAATATTCACCCATGTTTCATCTTCAAGCAGCCTTTCAATGTCCCTTCCAACCCGCGTCTTTATATCTGTCTGCTTCAGTAACTCGCTATACATCCAGACCGTGTAGCTCCAAATATTTTCCCAAAGTACAAGTCTCGATATTTTAGTAGTTCCGGAAAATGTGCGAATGGCATCCGCTCCAAAGCTGCTTAATATGGAATGTAGGGCAGAAGAGCTTTCCTTTTCCGGAACATTGCTCCACCTGTTAATTTTCAGCAAAAAATCTGGAAGCCAATGTTCATCTTCTGGATCATCCAAAACGCCAATGTCCTGAAGTGTGCCTTCCCAGATAAGCCGATGTTTGCTGAACATGTAAAATTGTGCCGTGACAAAAAAAGCATAACGTCTGAACCACATTGAAATTGCTATTCTTGACGTTTCCGCCCCAGACCGGGCTTGTGCATACTCAATCAGCTCATCAACATGATTGAAAGTCTTGGAAACCTTGGCATCATCTCGAAACGATATGCGATATCCTTGAAGCTCTTTTTCAATAGATGGTGAGAGGTTATGCATTGGCTAGCGCTTTCACCTGACTTCGAGCGTAACGGCCTTTACCAAACGGGATGCACATGGGACTGCCGAAAATTGGATCAAAAGAAATTTGACACTCCATGCCGAATACATGCTGCACCAAGTCAGGCGTGATGATATCCTCTGGCCGACCTTGAGCATGTATCGCTCCGTCTTTAAGTGCCACCAGGTTATCCGCATAACGGCAAGCTAAATTCAAATCATGAAGCACCATCACGATCGTTCTGTTCTCAAACTCATTCAACTCGAACAATAAGTCCAAAATCTCGATTTGGTGGGTCATATCAAGATATGTAGTCGGTTCATCCAACAAAATGATGTCCGTATCCTGAGCCAGAGTCATCGCTATCCATGCGCGTTGCTTCTGACCTCCCGATAATTCATCGACTGCACGATCTTTCATTTCAGTCAGGTTCGTTGCTTCAATTGCCTTTTGAACTTTTTCTTCATCCATGGAGCTCCACTGTTTTAACCAACTTTGATAAGGATATCTTCCTTGTTTAACAAGTTGATAGACTGTGAGTCCTTCAGGAGCAACAGGCGACTGCGGAAGGATCGCCATCTTTCTTGCTACATCCTTCGATGACATGGTTGAAATCGCTTTGCCTTCAAGTAAAACTGAGCCGGATTGAGGTTTTAACAAGCGGGCAACCGACCTTAGCAGTGTTGATTTTCCACATCCATTAGCACCGATGAACACGGTGATCTCCCCATCGGGTATTTTTATATTCATATCATTTATAATTAATTTATCACCATAACCGAGCGATAGAGACTGTGTGTTAATAGCTGGTCGCATTAAAATACTCCCCTTTTAGTCTAATAATACTAGTTTAATGAAAATGATTCTCACTGTCAATCTTAAAAAAGAATATATCCAAAATTTCGTGTCCCATTCCTCTCAAATGAATCATAAGGTGTCACTCAATTAAAGATATAGCTTTCTTTGGAAACATTAATGTAAAAAAATCCAGTCCATTACCCTATCATTACCACTTGCCTTTAGCTTCCGCACAAACGATTCATTAGTACATGTTCACCCTTTAGGGCAATCACCTGTTTGAACTTTCAAACTCCATTTAGATAAAAAAAACCCTCCATTTGGAGAGCTTTTTAACCGACCAGCAGGCGGTTAGTACAATGTGCCAGGGATTCATCTCTAATGAAGGTAAATAAAGCCTGATCGATAAAAGGGACTAATCCTTCTGCGATGTTCCAGGCATTGACCTCTATTTGATAAAGGATTTCTGATTTTCCTGTATTGTATAGCTCCTCACTCAGCAAAGCAAGGTCGGGGTCTAACGCGTGTCCCATCTCATGTGTGAGAATCACCCATGTATATTCCTCGAGCCTCTGAAGCGAGCCTAGGGAGCGTTCACACTGAATTTCGATATCTCTCCTATACAAAGTGATCGTATGCCCTTCGGCAGAATATTTTCCCCCAACACATCGTCTATCAGGAAACTCCTTTTCGATGATTAACTCTAGGGAAGAATCATGGTGGCCTATAAACTCATTCATATTCAATGACTTCACTCTCTTTTTTATAGTTTAAATCCCATTATATTTTGGGGATGATCAAATCATTCCTATTTTGGCGCAATACGGGACTGGATAGATGAATTACTTGATTTTCAGTAAAGTGTTCCACTACATGTCGATGACACGTAAAAAAGAAAATTTGCCGCTTTTCCGATACCTTTTTCAATAACTCAAGCGTCCGTTTTGTCCTTTCCTCATCAAAATTGACGAAACTATCATCAATGATGAGAGGGAATGAATCATTTTCAAAAGTATGATCAGCAAGTGCGAGCCTTAGGGAAACATATATTTGCTCTGCTGTCCCGCGGCTGACCTCTTCAACCCTGAAACTCAAGCCATCACTTCGCTGTACCCAAATTCCTTCTCCCGACTGGTCAAGGATGATTTTTCGATAGCTTCCATTCGTTAAAAAGGCCAAATGCCGCTCTGCATCGGCGATGACCTTCGGAAGGCGTTCCCTTTTATATCGGTCCAAGGTTTTATTCAATAAGCTTTTGGCTATTGCCAATTTCGCCCATTCCTTTGCTTCTTCGTTAAACGCAGCCCTGTCTTCATAAAAACGATGAAGTAGGTCATCATGAATCCCTGAAGCTTCAAGCTGTTTTATCCTATGCTTCGCATCCGACTGTTTCTCTAATAAAAGTGATTTCACCTTTACAGAATCCTTCCGTTTCCGTTCCAAGTTTTCAAATGTATATGTGGTGATCCCCTGTTTTAGGTAAGTTTGGATTTGATCAGGCAGCATTCTCGATTGTCCAATTTGAATGGTAATCAAATCAAGTTGTTTTTGGAAAGTGATTTTCTTTTCGGACAAGGCGGCGTCATGTCTGAACTCTTCCTCACCCTTTACATTCGCTATCTCAAAAAGCTGTTCCATTTCCGCATCGAGATAGTCTTTTTCCATCGTCAACTGCTCGATTTCGTTCGCCAAACGACTCCGTTCCTGCATCCATTGCGTTAATTGAACGGAGAATTCAACCGTTTTATTCATTTCCCGTTTCAAAAGGCTAATGGCTTCCCGCCATGTGGCAGGTTCGAAATCAAGGCTGTATGCAAAATGAAATAAAGCCTTCGATTTACCTTCATACTCTGTATGTAGAAATTGGAACCGCTTGATTGTTTCATATTTTCTGTCAACGGCTTCCTTCCATTTCTCAAGCAGTTCAAATACAGATTCAAGATTGTATTCCATTCCGGGATAAGACATGCCCCAACCGCTTAGAATGCTTCTCACCTCTTTTTCCAATCGGTCCCTGCCAGCTTCCCAAGCGGTATATTCCTGAATCGTCGATTCAAACGCTTCCTCTCTTTCTTCATACTTGAACCTTTCACTTTCAAGCCGCCTTTGGAGACGTCGGTCCAGTTCAAGCAACTGTCCTATCGACTCCTCTTCATTCACTCGATTGGTTTCACTTCCAATTGCAGCCCTTTTCCTTTTCATCACATCCAATTGCCGGATATACCCTGACAATATATCATCACCTTTGAAGAGGGACCTGGAAACCGCAAACAGAACAGCCATGGCTAGAAGTATAATCCCCAACAAAATCTGTTCACTGAAATAACTTCCAATCGCACCTAAACAAAGAAGTACTATTAAACTGCCATTCATGATAAGTGAACGTTTACGGTTATGCGCTTCCTTCTTTCTCTGTAAAGCCAATTGCTTTTCAAGCTCGAGTATTTGTTCATCAAGAATAAGGGATTGTGCTGCTTCAAATTCGGTGTTATTCTGCTTGTTGTATAAGGACTCCAGCTCGATTCTTTTTTCATCTGGCAGTAACTGGGCCTTTATCTCCTTCAAGCGGGATTCTGTAGCTTCCAGACTTCCCTTTTGCTGTCCATATTTCTCATCAAGCTGTTTTTTATCATTTTGAAGTTGATGCTTTTCCCTCTCCGTCCTTTTGACCTTTTCCTTCATAAAACTACTGATATCAAGTTTTCTTATTTCATCATCAGAAACATCCAAGAATAATTGCTGCTTCACCTTTTCGATATTCTTTTCTTCCATCAGCCTATCATGTTCCGCTCTTCTTATATCCAGCTCAAGCTTCTCCAGCAATGTTCCTTGATCGATAGCATGCTCAATCTGATCTTTATGTTCCTTGATGAAAGGATTGATTTCGATTTCCGTGAGATTCCCTTCAAGTTTGGCCATCTTATCCGTCAATGCGGCCAGTTGGGCTTTCATGGGCATTCCAACTGCCTGAAACTGTTCAAGTCTTTTTAAACCATCGACAGGAAAACTTACATCCTTGATTTTACTTATTTCGGTTTCAAGGTCCTCCTGTTCTTCAACCAAGGGCTTAATTCGCAGAAAAGTACTCACGTTAACAAGGTTTTCTTCAATCTCTTGAATATCTATCGTGACTTTAGAGAGCTCCTCCTTAAGTTTTGCTTCTTCCTGAAGTAATGCCGTATATGACTGCTGTTCTTCTTCTGATGCTTTTACCTTTTTCTGCAATTCCTTAAGTTCTTTCAACCTCACATTCAGTAAAGGCTTTTGGCCTGATGGCTTGAACCTTAAATCAAGCTCCTTTTGCAATTTCGTTTCGGCTTCAAGAAGTTTATCATTCCCAATAAGCCCAGCTGAAAGCAGATATTTACTCATGGTCCCTTCACTTAGTGTATGTAATCCCTGCAGACCTTGAAGGTCGAAAGAAAAAATGGCTTGGTAATAGTTTTTATCAACGCCATGGAGAATTTCATTCAATTCTTCCTCGCCGCCAACCCTTCCATCTTCGAAGGTCAATTTCACATCACCAGTAGCTTTTCCCTTCACACGCTCAATGACGATTTCCCCATCATTTTTTGTTATGAGACTGAGCCTTCCCCCATATTTGGCATGCATTTTGGGCTCGTAACGCGGTTCGTTTTGAACCTTTGTCGGAAAACCAAACAGCATACTATGAATGAAGGACATGATCGTTGACTTGCCCGATTCATTTTCCCCAAAGAAAACCTGCAGCTGTCCCAATTCAGGAAAACGCTGATTTTCCAGTTTGCCGTAACCATAAACATGGAGGTCTTTAATAATCAAATCCGTTCCTCCTCCCTACATTCATTTATTCGCTTCAAAAACTTGCAAAAGCCATCTTTCCGCTTCATCCAAAAGCTCCCTCTGCTCTTCCGGCTCTATTGAATCAAGAAACCTTCTTGCACCCGGATGAATATAAAGCGGGGCCAGAGCAGCATCCGTATCATCAAATTCAGATGCAAGCATCGATACCTCAGCCATAAAGGGCGATATTCTTTCATTTGACCTAATCATCGGCATGGAATGGATGACTTTGATTTTATACACCCAGATAAACGATTCTCCTTGCTCCTCATCCTGCAAAATCTGGTTTAATTCCTCAAGATATTCCCCGGAAGGGCCTGCTGCGTCACCTGCATCCAGCTTCAATTCCAAAAGAAAGCTTCTCCCATCGAAACCCTTCTGTTCAACTACTTCCTTGCATTGTTTGAGCAGGGCATCAAATCCACCTTCCGCGGATATTTCAATTGTTTCGCTTTCCCATATCACCTCAGAGGTCTCAATAAAGGAACGGCGCTTCGTGTCTCCGTCAAATTCGACGAGAAGGCACCCTTTAACGCCAGATTCCTTTCGATTCCTGCCTTGAATATTCCCTGGGTAAATCACCAGCGGATCTTCTGATACTACCTGATGTTTATGAATATGGCCTAATGCCCAGTAATCGAAATCTTTAGCAGCTAGTTCCTTCAATGAAAAAGGGGCGTATGGGCTATGTTCGGAATTGCCTTCCAAATTCCCATGAAGCAGACCTATATGATAATCGGCCCCTTCAGCTTTTATGTAGGTTTCAATCATTCTCTCCCTTACGTGACGGCGTGGATAACTGAATCCATAAAGGTGGACAGTCGTCCCATCGATTTTTTCAAACCGTTTCACTTCCGTTTTCCCTGAAAATACGTGGACATTATCCGGCAGCTCCACAGTAGTCCATGAGCCGCTGAGATGATCATGGTTACCATGAATGATATAAGCAGGGATCTGATGCTGCTGGAGTTTTTCCATTTCAGCTCGAAACCGGACCTGTGTCCGGAGACTCCGATTTTCCCCATCAAATAGATCCCCCGATAACACGATAAAGTCAACCTGATGGGAAATTGCTTCATTAATGATAGTTTTAAAAGCTTTAAACGGACTGTCCCTTAATCCCTTTAATATAGATGTCGGCATATCCTTCAACCCTGAAAAGGGACTATCCAAATGGAGATCTGCCGCATGAATGAACTTCACACCGCTCAAAGTTATCACCTCGATTTCTTTAAACATACATTTAATTTTAACACGCACAGAACATACTTTCCCATACATTATTATTTTAATCCGGCATTTGGTACCTGGTTATTCCAGTATGGGCAAATTCATTAGGAAAAAGACCGAATGGCGTGAACATTGTTTCATGCACGGCATTCGGTCTTTTCTTTATTTAAAAATATCCATACTTAAATATCGTTCACCATTATCCGGTGCAATGCATAATACTCGTTTGCCACTTCCAAGACGACGGGCTTCCTGCAGGGCAGTCCAAACAGAAGCACCTCCTGAAGGTCCAATCAATATACCTTCCTTTGAAGCCAAATCCTTCATGGTGGAAATCGCATCTTCATCTGCCGCTTGAACGATTTCATCAAATACCTCTGTATTTAAAATATTGGGGATAAAACCAGGGCTCGTACCCACTAACTTATGAGGACCAGGCTTTCCGCCGGAAAGAACTGGGGAACCCTTAGGCTCGACAACGACAACCTTTAACTCCGGCAGATGCTCTTTTAAGGCTTCACCTGTACCGGTTATCGTTCCTCCCGTTCCAGCAGTAGCGACAAACACATCCAGGTTTCCATCCATCTGATCCAAAATCTCGACTGCTGTCGTCACTCTGTGAATATCAGGATTGGCTTGGTTTTCGAATTGCTGCGGAATAAAGCTATTAGGAATCTCTGCTGCAAGTTCCTCAGCTTTACGAATGGCTCCAGGCATCCTCTCGGATGCAGGGGTGAGGACAACTTCCGCTCCGTATGCCTTTAAGATATTGATTCTTTCTTTCGACATATTATCCGGCATGACCATAATGGCACGATACCCCTTTGCAGCGGCATTCATAGCAAGTCCAATTCCTGTATTCCCTGATGTTGGTTCAATGATCGTGGCCCCGGATTGAATGATACCATCCAATTCAGCCTGCCTAATTAAGTTGAAGGCAGCCCGATCTTTTACGCTGCGGCTCGGATTGAAATATTCAAGTTTCACAAATACTTCAGCGTCACCCTCCGCTGTTAAATGATTAATCCTTACAACAGGTGTATCTCCTATCAATTCAGTGATATTATTAACGATTTTTACCGTCATTCAAAAAATCCCCCTTCGATCCATACACTTCCTACCTTTTACTCAGGTTTATTATATCATTTATGATTTTTCATTTTAAGGAGAGAATTCCTCTAGTATAAATAGGTTTTGTTTTCATTCTTTCCA
Source organism: Peribacillus sp. YIM B13482 (assembly GCF_042787975.1). Taxonomy (NCBI): domain Bacteria; kingdom Bacillati; phylum Bacillota; class Bacilli; order Caryophanales; family Bacillaceae; genus Peribacillus; species Peribacillus sp. YIM B13482. The sequence continues at coordinate 3,952 of NZ_JBHZPF010000004.1, read as the reverse complement.
AACTTAAAGGAAGAAACCATTAAATTAGTTCGATATAGTTATTTCCCATCATTCTCCAAGATATTTTGCTACTTATCAATATTCCCTGTCTTAATACATTCCCCACATAACAATAGTCAAAATTGACAGATAATGATAAGATTTTTATAACAGTACCTATCTTTAGAAAATAGACAGAATTATATTTGAAAAGGGAGTTTTTGAAAATGAGCAAAATATACAAATTAACCGTTTTTGAACCATCAGGGGAAAAACTATTGGATGAATCATTTACAGCCGAGGATGATGAACAAGCAAAAGAATTGGGACAAAATCTATTGAATGAAAAAAATTATCAAGATCATACACATCGCTGTACATCACCTTCAGGCGCGCTATTGCTGTTTCATCGCTGATTGAAACTGGAAGCGCCATCATTTAGTGCGTGATCCAGTTTTTCACATCCTCCTTTTAAACTATATAGAGAAAGGCCGTCACTTTAGGCACTTATTTTAAGTGCTCAGACTGTAGACAAACTTGATCTGACCCAATAAAGTTAGACAAATAGTTTAAGCAGGTTCTAAAACCTGAGTTCGGTATTCTATCGGACTCAGGTCTTTTAATTTTACCTTCATTCGTTTGTGGTTATAGTAATGAATATAATCATCTAATTTCTTTTCAAAGTGCTCCATGCTTTCAAACTCTTGGAGATAAAGCCATTCGGATTTTAACAAGCCAAAGAAGTTTTCCATGACTGCGTTATCTAAACAATTTCCCTTACGGGACATGCTTTGTATAATGTGGGAATCTTTTAACGTTTTTTGATACTTCTTCATTTGATAATGCCACCCTTGATCAGATTGGAGGATGACTGTATCTTCTGGTTTTAGGTGTTTAATCGCCTCATCTAACATATCTCCAACAAGTTTATAAACGTGCCGTTTCAAACTAATATCTCTTTTTAAAAATGTGATTAAGCTTACTTTAAATAAAAAAATCCGACCAATTGAGGTCGGATTTTTTTTATAATGTTTTAGCAGTATCCGCCATATCCGCCGCCGTACCCGCCGCCGTACCCGCCGGCACAACTACATCCAACAATGATTAAGAGTATAAACAATACGACTATAAAGGCGAAACCTCCACCAAATCCAATACCGCCACCGCCACAACTATTGCCACAACCTGACATATCTAAACATCTCCTTTTTGTTAAGGAAGAACTCAAATGGGTTATATAATCTTATGCCCTAATCTGGAAAAAGTTACTGATTGGCAAGCCTTTTAAATGTGCGATTCTTTACATTTAAATTAGAGAAAAAAAGGTTAAAGAAATAAAAAGAAAAATTAAAATTAAAGGAACTGACAGATAGGGGTAAATTCTTTAACCCATTTATAAATTGTTACGTCTGATACACCATATCCGCCCCTTAATTCTCTTACTGAATTACCCGAGTGATAAAGATCTACAATGTTCTTCTTGAATTCATTATTATATTTCTTCCCTGTATTCTAACGTTCCAATACGAACACGTCCTCTCAAAAATCATTGTAAGGACTTAACTAAAATACGTCCATGAAACTATACTAACTCCAACCTCTCCCCTTTTTAAAAAAGAATGCACAACACCGATGCTCTCACAAAGGAATCATACGTTTGGATTGTCAAACTAAATCAAACAACTTTTTTAAGGGATAATTTTTTATATTCTAGAGGACTTAAGTAGCCAAGAGTGGCGAACTCAGTCTTAATGATTTTAAAGGTCGCTTCCGCGACAGCGTTATCATAGGGGCAACCTTTCATACTTAGTGAACGACCAATCTCAAATATGGTTAACGTTTCGTCAATCAGCTTGTTTTTAAATTCATTTCCTCGATCTGTGTGGAAGAGCTGAATATCACGGAGGTTCCCTTTTATAGATGCAAACGCTCTTGCCACAAGCTTCACGTCCTTGATAGGTCCTGTGTTAATCCAATGATTTCACGATTAAAGAGATCGACAAAGTCACAAATGTAATGCCATTTATTTTTGACTTTGACATATGTTAAATCGCTGACCACTACTTTTTCCTCTTCTTCTTGAAGGAATTCCCAATTTAATGCCGAATAAGATTGATTGTTCTATATTAGTCTCTCCAGCAAGAATACGGTCAGGGTCTAAATTTGAAATGATTAAGAATATTTATCTTCCTTTAATCCTGTTCAATACTACTTCATCTGAAAAATATTTCAATAAAATTAAACATTATGTCAACTAATAGTATGAAAGAAATTGATAAACCCATTATTGGAGATATATTTAAATTTATTTAACTTGAACAAGAAATGCCTAAATTAATGGAGAAGAAGGAATTAATGCATTCCAGCTGTCCAACTTTGATTATCGCAGGAGAAAAAGATATCTTTTTCCCAGCCAATCGATTAAACAAAGTAGCGAGAGAAATCTATCAAATTTAATAGCATTCAAAACATTGGATATGGGACATTTTCCTTCTGAAGAACAATCAATAGAAATTAACAATGAAATTAGAGAATTTTTAAATACTCACTACGAATATCGAGTTAAATAGTATTCGAGTACACCAGATTATAAAACTTATATGCTTATTCCAGAAAAGGGCGCTTTCCGGAGTAACGAAAAAAGTCCAATTTCTCAATTTAAATGCTGAGAAATTGGACTTTTTTATATTTACTTATAGTGCAAAATAACGCTTAAAATAGATGAAAATAACTCATAAAGTGACATACAGTCATTTTCCGATGAAGTTCGGTTTTCTTTTTTCGACGAAAGCTTTTATTCCTTCTTGGTGGTCCGCTGTTTGACGCATTTTCATTTGAGCAGCTTTTTCAATCTCAAGGATCTTAATTAATAGCGGGCGATTTTTTTCACTAAGAATCTTTTTCGTTTTAATCATGGCCTGAACCGGGCTTTGCAGCCATGATTGCACCTTCTTCTCTACCGCATGTTCCAAGGTTCCGTCTGCCACTTCATGAATGAGGCCCTTTGCTTTTGCTTCAAGCGCTGTAAGCACTTTACCTTCCCAGATCAATTCTTTCGCACCTACTTCACCAAGACGGCGTTCAAGGAAAAAGTGTCCGCCGCCATCAGGGATTAATCCAATCCCGATAAAATTCATCGCAACCTTACTGTCCGAATCGGCAATAAGGTGATCGGTTGCAAGAGCTATACTCAACCCAAGCCCTGCAGCTGCACCATGAATGGCACTGATGGTCAATTTAGGCATGAAGTATAGAGTGGTCACCAATTCACTGATTCCATCCATCAGTTCATCGAAAGCGTTTTCTTTTCCAGGCGCGAGCATCATCTTAATGTCACCACCTGCGGAAAATGCTTTCCCATTCCCTTTTATAATGACGACGTCCACTTTATCATTCTCACTTACTTCCTTAAGGGCATTAATGAAATCATGCAGCATTACCGGATTTAAAGAATTCATGGCCTCTGGACGGTTCATTGCAACAGTAGCGGTCCGGTCCGAATATGTGACTAAAACAGTGCCTGCAGGTAATGTCGATTCAATACTCAATTTATTTCCTCCTCTTTTGTTCTATGAATCTATTATATAGTTTTGATGAGTTGTCAGAATAGAGCGAAAAGTTTCAATTAAACAAACATATTATCACTTCTTGATATATTTATCCTGAAGCTGATCTCGCAAAGCCCTTTTCAAGAACTTCCCAACACCCGTTTTCGGAATATCTTCCAAAAAGACCACTTCATCCGGCAGCCACCATTTTGCAAATTGCGGCTTTAAAAATTCGATGATGTCTTCTTGGGACACCTGCCCCTTGTATTCGTCTTTCAAAACAACACAAGCAATCGGTCGTTCCTGCCATTTTTCGTGAGGCACTGCAATCACCGCCGCCTCAAAGACTCCTTCATTGGCCATTAATGCATTCTCTATATCAACGGAAGAAATCCACTCACCGCCGCTTTTAATCAAGTCTTTAG